>JABDMI010000063.1 GCA_013001575.1 Gammaproteobacteria bacterium | reverse complement strand
GGTGGATAATCGGGCCTTGAATGCGATCAATAAATGACGGGTCACTGAGGCATAAACAATAAAAAAGGACGCACGCTGCGTCCTTTTTTATTGGCTGGCGTATAATCGAAGTGAATTAATCACTTGGGCTGACCGATGCGATCTTTGATTTCTGCTTGCTTGCTAGTACTACTTTCTTCCTGTGCCGGTGCGCCCGTTGACAGCACGCAAAATGATAACTATTTCAATACCCACGCCAAATTGATGCAAAGTTTGCCGGGTACCGCTGTGACTTCCGAGCCATTGGATAGATTTCAAAATGTGTTGGGTGACTTTAATGTCGGTATGACCGAGGAAAATTTACGCTCTTTGTACGCCGATGAATTGTATTTTAATGACACCTTCGTGACCATCACCACAATCGATGCGCTGGTGGAGTACCTGTTGAAAACCGCTAATAACGCAACCACTACGGTCAAGATGCTGGATGTGTCTAAAAGTGAGACCGATTATTATTTGCGCTGGAGTATGGATATTGAATTTGTCGCCAGAGGTAAAGCCATACGCAGTCGATCCATCGGTATGACCCAGGTGCGTTTTAATGAACAGGGCAAAGTGATCTTCCATCAGGATTACTGGGACAGCGCCAATGCCTTTTATCAACATCTGCCCGTCGTAGGAGGCTTGGTGCAACGGGTCAGGAACAGTTTACATTAAGACTTTGCCTCGTATAAGATAGGTAATCCACATGCTTTACAGGTGCTTGAAATGTCCAAATTAAAACTACTGAGTTGTATGCCGTTGTTGTTATTTTTCACCAGTGTGACTGCTTGTGTTAGCAATGAGCCTGATGCGATACCTGAACTTACGGAATCATGGGTATTGGAGAATCTCGACAGTCCTGAAAGTGTTGTGTTGAGTACAGACAAAAGTTTTTATTATGTGTCGAATGTAAATGGCGAAGGTGACGCCAAAGATGAAAATGGTTACATCGCGCGAGTATCTTTACAAGGTGAGTTATTACAACAGTACTGGGCTAGCGGTTTAAACGGCCCTAAAGGACTCGCTTTATCCGGTACTACTTTGTATGTCTCTGATATAGACCAGCTGGTCGCGATTGATACGGCTACAGGAAAAATCATTAAGCGCGTTGATGTTCCCGGAGCAAAATTTTTAAATGATGTAGCCGTTTCATCCGTTGGTGTGCTTGTTAGCGATTCTGCGAATGCCAGAATATATAATTATGTAGATGATTCAATCTCTGTTTGGTTTGAAGATGAACGCTTGGGTGGCGTGAATGGTTTATTGCCACAAACTAATCGCCTGTTGATCACTACGATGTCAAAAGGTGAGCTCTTGTCGCTGGAATGGGAGTCAAAAATGCTTTCCGTACTGGCAGGGGACATGAAAAATGCCGATGGCATCGTGATGTTAGACAATGGTTCGTTTATTGTCAGTTCCTGGCCAGGTAAGCTGTATCACATTGATAATCAAGGCATGCAATCTCTATTACTGGATACCAGCGAGCAGCCGGTATATCTAAATGATTTTTTACTGGTTGGAAATACCTTAATTGTTCCTAATTGGCAGCCAGGCAGTATTCGGTCATTCATCCTTGAATAGTTTGTTCTATTCACTGTAAACAAGCGACTCATTCTCTCGGGGCTATCCAATGCGTAAATTGTTAGTTGTACTCGTATTACTCGCGATCGTATTCGCGGTACTGAATTACCATCCCGAACCGGCTCCGGTATCTACCGGGTTTGGTACCCAACCTGAATTACCCGAGCCAGAGACTGGTTTGATTCCCACAGTGCATGTGGCCGAGGCCACCGGCTGGCCAGAAGATCAGACCCCGCTGGCCGCGAACGGTTTGGAAGTGATTGAATTCGCACAAGGATTGGATCATCCCCGCTGGATGCACGTATTGCCCAATGGTGATGTGCTGGTCGCCGAATCCAACTCACCCAATGCCTTAAGCGGTATCAAGGGCATCAAAGGATTTGTGGCAAAACGGATCATGAAAAAGGCCGGGGCGGCTGTGCCGAGTGCGGATCGTATTACCTTGTTACGGGATGCGGATAATGACGGGGTGGCCGAAACTCAATCGGTTTTTCTGGAAAAGCTCTATTCACCGTTTGGTATGACCCTGGTCGGTAATACTTTGTACATCGCCAATGCCGACGGAATTGTGAGTGTTCCTTATCAGTCGGGAGATCTGAAAGCGTCTTCACAGCCGCAGGAATTCTTTACCTTGCCGTCCGGTATTAATCATCACTGGACCAAAAATATTGTTGCCTCACAAGATGGAAGCAAGCTATACGCCACCGTGGGTTCTAACAGTAATATTGGTGAGAATGGTATGGACATCGAAGTGGGGCGCGCCGCCATCTGGGAAATCGATGTGGCAACGGCCAAGGGTGCGGTTTTTGCTTCGGGCTTACGCAATCCTGTGGGTATGGACTTTGGTCCAAGCGGCGAGTTATTCACTGTGGTGAACGAACGCGATGAGTTGGGCGACAATCTGGTCCCCGATTATTTAAGCTCGGTGAAAAAAGACGGTTTCTATGGCTGGCCCTACAGTTATTTTGGTCAAATCGTGGATGAACGGGTGCAACCACAAAAACCCGAGCTGGTGGCCAAGGCCATTGTTCCGGATTACGCCCTGGGTGCGCACACAGCCTCATTGGGATTGGCGATCACGAATGGAACGCAGGCAGGCATACAATCGGTGTTTGGTTCGGGGGCATTCATAGGTCAGCATGGATCCTGGAATCGCAAACCCCGCAGTGGATACAAAGTCATTTTTGTGCCCTTTGTCAACGGCATGCCG
>JABDMI010000062.1 GCA_013001575.1 Gammaproteobacteria bacterium | reverse complement strand
ATTAAAGCCGATACTTGTATCGGCTTTTTTTATGTTTAAGCAAAATCCGCGTACAATCAGCGCATGCAAAAAACCTCTCCCTTACGGCGCATCCTGAGTTACGGTCGCAGCAATCGCCGCAAAGCTTTTTGGGCTTCCACCTGTTCAGTACTGAATAAACTGTTTGATATCGCTCCGGAGATCCTGATCGGAGTTGCGCTGGACGTGGTGGTACGGCGTGAATCTTCATTTGTCGCAAAGCTTGGAATCGTTGAAGTTGAACAGCAACTGATCGCCTTGGGTTTGTTAACATTTTTTATCTGGCTGTTTGAATCTCTGTTTCAATATTTGTATTTGCGTTTGTGGCGAAATTTGGCCCAGGATGTACAGCACCAGTTTCGCACGGACACATACGCACACATTCAAAACATGGATGTGGCTTTTTTCGAAAATCAGCCTTCAGGGCGCTTGACCGCAATATTAAATGATGACATTAATCAATTAGAACGTTTTCTAAATGTTGGTGCTAATGATTTTTTGCAAGTCATCACCTCGGTGTTGGCGGTCGGTGCGGTGTTTTTTATTCTATCTCCCAAGATCGCCTTGTTTGCCTTTACTCCGATCCCGGTGATTATATTCGGGGCCTTCTTTTTTCAGAAAAAGGCCGAACCCCTGTACGCCAAAGTTCGTTCCATGGCAGGAAAACTGGCGGGTGCGATCACCAACAATATAACCGGCATTACTACAATTAAAAGTTTCACCCGTGAGCCGGAAGAGCAAGAGCGAATCAATCAACTGAGTACTGAATATTCGGTTGCAAACAGCAAGGCCATTGCCGTGAGTTCGGCTTTCATTCCCCTAATCCGTATGGCGATCCTGAGTGGTTTTTTATTCACTTTTATTCTGGGCGGCTTAGACACTTTACATGGAAAACTCGAGGTGGGCGCTTATGGTGTGTTGGTATTTTTAACCCAGCGTCTGTTATGGCCATTCACCAATCTGGCGGTGACCATGGATCTTTACGAACGCGGCATGGCTTCGGCAAGACGAATATTCAAATTACTCGACCAGCCAATTCAGATCGAAGACGAACGGGGTGCGCGTAATGCATCTCTGGCCGGGGATGTCGAATTATCCAATGTCACGTTTGCCTATGCCAGTAACCCCAAGCCGGTTTTGCATAATATCGATTTGATCATTCCAGAAAATACCACACACGCATTTGTGGGGCAGACCGGGTCCGGAAAATCTACCCTGGTTAAATTGTTATTACGTTTTTATCAACCACAACAAGGTGAAGTGAGAATTGCGGGGCATAATGTTAATGACCTTAAACTGAATTCACTGCGTTCACAGATTGGCCTGGTTTCGCAAGATATTTATTTATTCAATGATACGATCTACGAGAATATCCGTTTTGGTCAACCACAGGCGAGTGCCGAGGATATCTATGCGGCCGCAAGACTGGCCGAGTGCGATGAGTTTATCAGTAAACTTGATCAGGGTTATCAAACCACAATAGGCGAGAGCGGGGTCAAACTTTCCGGCGGTCAAAAGCAACGCTTGTCTTTGGCGCGTGCAATTTTAAAAGAGCCCAGAATCCTGATCCTGGATGAAGCCACGTCTGCGGTAGACAACGAGACCGAAGCCGCCATCCAGTCATCCTTGTTGCATATCGCGCATGACCGCACAGTCATTATGATCGCGCATCGTTTGTCCACAATCGTTTCAGCCGATTGCATCCATGTTATGGAGCACGGCAGGATCGTGGAGAGCGGACAGCATAAGGACCTGTTGCAAGCCAATGGTATTTACCGCCGCTTGTGGGAAGTACAAACCGGGCATGCGGCGGTGTGATCTCGCGAGATTCATCGCTTGGGATTTTACAATTTGCTGCCGCTTCACTATATTGTCTGTTCAAGTGGAATAAAGTCTTGCGTCCATCACAAGTCCACAAAATGAATTCACAAGGATCATATTATGCATAAACACATCTTCCTGATCGGGGCTCTGTTGCTATCATTCACTGCTGCTGCAGATTCCGTTATGGAGCGTACCGCCAATAATGGAAATCTGGTCATGCAGGATGTTCCGGAGATCCCGCAGACGCTGGTGGACGATCTAAACCGATATCAAAATGTACGCTCGGCCCCGTTCAGGGACTTTTCCAATGATGGCAAGAGTATTTTTATCACCACGCGCTTTGGTGATGTGTCACAAATTCATCGTGTCGACAAACCGCTGGGTGCTCGTCAGCAATTGACCTTTTTCAAAGAGCCAATTGGTGGCATCGATCTGCAACCCGGAACCAATAACATCACTTTCACCATGGATGCCGGTGGTAACGAGTTTAGCCAGATATTCATGTTTGATCCTGCGACCGCCAACTCGAACATGCTGACCGATGGCGAGTCGCGTAATAACGGAGTTAACTGGAACCATAGCGGCAGTCACTTTGCCTATGTCAGCACCCGGCGAAACAATAAGTCCAACGACATCTGGTTGATGGATCCGGCCGAGCCGCAGAAAACCGAGATCCTGATGGAGTCTCCGGATGGCAGTTGGTGGGGCGTGAGTGACTGGAGTGCGGACGACAAGCATTTACTGGTACAGCAGTACATCAGCGCTTCTGATTCGAGGATCCACAAACTGGAACTTGAAAACCGTGACTTACAGCTGCTGGCCGGAAGTGATGAAAATCCGAGTGTGAATTATTCGGTGGCCTTTGATGCCACAAGCAATGGGTATTTTTTCATTACCAATCGTTACTCTGAATTTGAGCAGCTGGCCTATCAGTCTTTCAATTCACAAGAACCAACTGTAATCACAAAAAACATAAACTGGAACGTGGAAGGAATGACGCTTTCAGACAACAAGGACCGGGCAGCATTTATAGTGAACCAGGATGGTGTTTACGAACTGTATTTATTGAATCCGAAAAATTTTAAATACAAAAAGGTTAGCGGCTTGCCAATTGGCTTGATCGGAGGTCTGGAGTTCAGTCCGGACGGTAAACAACTGGGACTCACTTTGAATACTTCGCAATCTGCCAGCGACAGTTATGTTTTGTCACTTTCGCGTTCGCCCCTGGGCTACGGAAAATTGACGCGCTGGACCCGCAGCGAGGTTGGTGGCCTGAATACCGAGAAATTTGCCCAACCCGAATTGATCCGTTATCCATCATTTGACCAGCGGAATATTCCGGCATTTATGTATAAGCCCGAAGCAGAAGGGCCTTTGCCCGTGATCATCTCGATTCACGGTGGGCCCGAAGCTCAGTTCCTGCCCAGATTCAGCAGCACATTCCAGTTATGGATAGACAAGATCGGTGCCGCAGTAATCGCTCCCAATGTGCGGGGCTCCGCGGGTTATGGCAAGGAGTACCTCAGTCTGGATAACGGATTTAAACGTGAAGATTCGGTCAAGGATATCGGGGCATTGCTGGACTGGATCGAGACCCAGCCTGACCTGGATTCAAATCGGGTTGCCGTGATTGGTGGCAGTTACGGTGGTTACATGGTTTTGGCCAGCACCATGCACTACAGTGACCGGCTCAAAGCGGCTGTCGATATTGTCGGTATTTCCAATTTTGTAACTTTTCTGGAAAATACCGAAGACTATCGCCGTGACTTGCGCCGGGTTGAATATGGTGACGAGCGTGACCCGGAAATGCGTGCTCATTTGGAGAAGATCAGTCCGAATAATCATGTCGACAAACTGAAGATTCCCTTGTTTGTCGTGCAAGGTCAGAATGATCCGCGTGTGCCAGTGACCGAGGCTGAACAGATCGTCAAAGCCCTCAGGGATGACGGAAAATCAGTTTGGTATATGAATGCCTTGAACGAAGGCCATGGTTATCGCAAAAAAGAGAATCGGGATATTTACCAGCAGGCTGTGGTGATGTTCTTGCAAGAACATTTGGCCGAGTAAGTCTGTAGAGCG
>JABDMI010000061.1 GCA_013001575.1 Gammaproteobacteria bacterium | reverse complement strand
AGGTGATCACCGGGCCAAACATGGGCGGTAAATCAACCTTTATGCGGCAAACGGCTTTGATCGTTTTACTCGCCCACATCGGGGCCTTTGTCCCCGCCGATTCGGCCAAACTTGGCCCCTTGGACCGCATTTTTACCCGTATTGGTGCCGCCGATGATCTGGCTGGTGGGCGTTCGACCTTTATGGTTGAAATGACTGAAACCGCGAATATCCTGCATAACGCGACGGATAAAAGCCTGGTCTTGATGGATGAGATCGGTCGTGGCACCTCGACTTTCGACGGGCTCTCCCTGGCCTACGCATGCGCACGTCACATCATCAGTAAAGTACGTGCCTTTACGCTATTCGCTACACATTATTTTGAACTGACGGCATTGGCCGAAGACTTTAAAGAATGCGTCAATGTGCATCTGGATGCGACCGAATATAAAAATGAATTGATCTTTTTGCACAAAGTAAAACCCGGTCCGGCTGACCGCAGCTACGGCCTGCAAGTCGCTGCCTTGGCCGGCATCCCGCGAGGCGTAATTCGTAAGGCGCAACAATTCATGGAGCATCTGGAACAACAACAAAAACAAGACGAAGGACTGGGTGGCTTGTTTGCCATGGAAGAACCGCAAGATGAACAAACAGTTGTCGATCCATTGGTGCATGCGTTGGACGATATCGATCCCGATGACCTCACACCGCGCGAGGCCTTACAGAAGTTATATGAGCTTAAGAAATTGAGTTAATTTTTCTTATACGCTTTTATCACAAACCAAATATATCCTATGAATAAAAACGGCAGTAAAAATATAGATAAAAAAGTGATTGACACCAATATTTGATAGGCTAGGTCATTACCCGAAACATCTTCTGGCGAAAAACCTGCCATAATGTTAAATACAACATGTTCAAGATTTAATGCACTGAGCACGGTTACAATCATCACGATTGGTAAAAATGCAGCAATAAATAACTCAACTTTCCCCAGTTTGGCCGATCGTAATAAAAACAATAGCAGAAGTATTACTCTCCATATTGCAACGACCGCTAAAAACCAAACATTGGCGAGTTGTGCTGACTTGATATCAAGAAACCGCTCGACAGGTATTGCATACAATACTGCAGGCAAAGATGTCATTGAGACAAAAATCAGAACTGTCCGGTATGTCCAATTTTTTGGCCTTAGCGGTAATAGCAGGAAATATAAAAGTGCGGATAGAAAAAAACAGTATGCAACCGAGCCCAATCCCAAATGCTGCCACAATTCTGCTTTGGGGTTATCCCAATAACGCCCAACCCCTGCGAGCCATGCGGTAAACAGCCCAAAAAGTAGATAATATGACCCAAACTCACTGAGCTTTGGTTTGAATTCTTTGAAGGTTAAAAGTGCAAATTGATCTTGTATTATTTGTTTTATGGGCTGCAATTTATTTCCCAATTGTCCATTTGGTATCGCTGTCACGCAAAATAAACAACACAAAACAGGCCGCCAACATTGGCCAGGCCGCAAAGAACAACATGTTTGCACCTTCAAAAGGCGCCAGATACTGCTTGAATGATGACAAGGTTGAAACCGCATGCAATACCAAGACTGCGCCGTAGGTGATTTTTTTCTTATAACCGACCACAAACCCCAAAAGCAACAGCATTTCTATCGCACCGATTACATACATCGCCTTTTCATCCAGTCCGCCCATGAAATAAAAGTGTTCAAAAACTTTAATCCCATGCTCGGGATTCAGAAATTTCTCGATCGTCCACATATACATGACCAAAAATACACTTAAGCGTAAAAGCAAAAGAGACAATTTCAGTTTTTTATCTTGATCGTGCATAATTTTGCTCGAATTAATTTTCAGCGGTTTGATTAAACTGCTTCATACTCATGAGTTTGCCTTTGGATGACAATACAAACTCCCAATAGGATTCAATACCGTCTTCGGGCTGTTGTTTCACAACCCAATAACTCCCTGAGCGCTCAGTGGTGAATTGATGCTCCAGATTGGTCAGATCCGAAATCTCGCCACCATGGTAAATGGCGCAATCGATTGCGTCATCACCGTTCTCAAGATTGTCAGGACAATACGGCAATTCGATATTGCGACTCATTTTAGGTAATGCACGGTTACTAATAACCTGAAACGGATTCATGGTAAACAGCATTGAATAAGACTGGCCGTCGTTCTGATAGACCATAAACACACTATTATCTTCAGTGAGTGATTTACTAATAATCTTGTCGTAGGAACTCAATACCGTACGGTAGTTACGGCCTTCCGGAGTGGAAATAGCCAGACTCAATTTATCCTTCTCATCAATTAAACCATCTTGATTACTGTCGCGAGAAACTGTGTCATAGAAAATTGCTTCTGTTCCCTGGCTATCCGGCGTGTAACCAAACGAATTGGGAAATTGATTAATATCAACAATCAGGCGTTGAGGATTATCAAACATCCAGTAAGAACTGTTGTTTTTGGTGTTCATGAACAGGATATTTTTGGCAGCAGTGCGTTGCCCAATATTTGCTGTGGGTGAATCATCTTGACCAGAGATCAAAGGCAACATCATCAAGGGCGTACCTTCTACCGGCTCCGGTAAGCCAAGTACAAACTCACTATCATTCTCTGTCACATTCGCAGACAGATTATCCGAAGTCTGTGATTCTTCTACGGCCGCTGAGGTATCAGTGACATTGATGTTCGTTGGTTTCTCTTGGGCAAAGGCTTCCAGATCTCGCGACAATTTATTATTGGACGATTTAGAATCGTCACTTACATCCATCGCGACAGCCAATGACGAAGACTTGGATTCGTCGGTTGACTTGATATCCGCCTGATCATTTGAGCGCAAAGAATTAATCGCACTCACAATAACAAACAAACAGACTAGTGCGATTATTGAATAAATAATCCAGTCTTGGGTCTTTTTGTCTTGGTGTAATAACTCTTTAATATCCATGTTTCCCCCACCACCTTGTTCTTTTTAGTATTGGGATTGCAGCCTCAATCAACTGTGCATCGTCTTACATATTAAGACGAACGGGGGCCTTGCACAACTACGGCTATCTTGTTGAATTTATGGAAAATAAAGTGTGCCAGATACGACACAGTCCCCAGAATGGCAAATCTTTGGCGGGATGGGGTAAAAAGCACTTCAAACAGAAAATTGAAAGTATGTATCTAGCCCGTGCCTGAACCCAAAATCAATCGCAGTCTTCAAAACTTCCGTTTTTCAAAAAATTGATCACTTTTTCCGAGACTCGTTGCGAAAAGATCAACTGTGTGTGTGACACCGGCACCGTGATGTGTTCTTTATAGCCCGGCAATCTTGTTTCGGCAACTGCAACGGTTCCATCATTTGGACCTTTCAATACTCGGGTCAGGATATTACCAATGCCGGCCGATTTAATACCAGCGATGATGCCCAGCTCATGATGCGAATTCCAGCGGCGCTCTTGCGACTCATTCACCGCGGCTATCGATTTTCCCAAAACTGCCGAGGTTAACGGATGTTGGCGAAAATAGGCGGCAACCTTGCTGCCTAAAAATGGAGAACCCAAAGCCACGACCCGGCCTTTTTTGTGCACATCATAAATGTCGTACATGTGCTGGATGAGTACGCCACCCAAACTGTGCCCCACCGCATGCACCACATCCGCGTCGAGAGATTCAAAATATTCCTTGAGACGTTTGGCGTTATTGTCGAGGTCTTCAAAAACCGAGCGATAAGAAAATTCACTGGTGGAATAACCCGCCTTTTCCAGCCAGTTAGACATAACTTTGGTAGCGGTTCCATGTAAAAACAAACCATGCACCAGGACCACATGCTCTTTTTTCACAGCAGTATCGGCGGCTTCCTGATCGTCTGATTTGTCTTTGCTGAAAACGTCTTGCACGCTTTCCCGGATAGAGTCGACCTGTAGTTTAAAAGCACCGGTTAATTCATCCAGCTTGGTTTTATCATTCATACCCCATTGTGCAGTAAATAATTGTTTATGTTAAGGGAAACGTGCATTAGAAAATAAAAAAACCTGTGCGGCAGTAGCGTACAGGTCTTCGAAATGCTTCGTGATGTCTCAGTAATATTATCCGCAATATCACTCTGCTTCTTTGTACCAGGTAATGCCAGGCGTTAAGGGCAAAACCGTATCGCCTTCATGTTCACCTTCCAGGTCACTGCCTTCGGGCGGTATCTTGTTTGGAATGTGGATCATTTTTCCACGCATGATGTAAGCCTCGCCATTCGGCGAAAAATGCACACGCATGGGGCCCGAGAATATTTTCCCTCGATAATACACGTAGTCCCAATGGAACATCGCAAAGGCCAGTTTTTGATACCAATGCACTGTGAACTCCTAAGACGCTTCAGGATTCGGATTACGTAAACGAATTCCCAATTCACGCAATTGTTTAGCGGGAACATCGCCCGGCGCATCAGTCAACGGGCAAGCAGCGGTCTGGGTTTTTGGAAACGCGATAACTTCACGAATGCTTTGCGCATTGGCCATTAACATCACCAAGCGATCCAAACCAAAGGCAATGCCCCCATGCGGTGGGCAACCGTATTGCAGAGCATCGAGCAAAAAACCGAATTTTTCTCGTGCTTCTTCCGGACTGATCCCCAATAGATCGAAAACCGCCGACTGCATGGCCTGGTCATGAATACGCACCGAACCACCGCCCACTTCGGAGCCATTGAGTACCATGTCATAAGCACGTGAGACCATATGTTCAGGGTCATTTTTCAAGTCTTCTACAGAACCTCGTGGTGCTGTGAACGGGTGATGCAAGGCGTTGTAGCTGTCTTCTTTTTCATCGTAATCGAACATCGGGAAATCAACGACCCAGAGAGGCGCCCAGCCATCGCCGAGCATATCAAGGTCTTGACCCAACTGAACACGCAATGCGCCCAGAGCATCATTAACCACATTGGCTTTATCCGCACCAAAGAAAATGAGGTCACCATTTTTAGCACCGGTACGTTCCAAAATGCCTTTGATGGCGTTCTCGGTCAGGAATTTAACGATCGGAGATTGCAAGCCTTCGGCTCCGGCGCTGACATCATTGACTTTGATGTAGGCCAGGCCTTTGGCACCGTAGCGGGCCACAAACTTAGTGTATTCATCGATCTGTTTACGTGTCAGCTCACTGCCATTAGGCACTTTTAATGCCGCCAAACGACCGCGCGGATCCTTGGCGGGACCCGCAAACACCTTGAATTCCACTCCATCCATCAAGTCGGCAATATCCACAAGTTCCAGCGGGATGCGTAAATCCGGTTTATCGGAGCCGTAGCGTCGCATGGCTTCGGCGTATGACATCCGTGTGAAATCCGGTAAATCCACACCAATCGCCTGCTTGAACAAATGCTTGGTCAACGCTTCCATGGTGGTAATAATGTCTTCTTCATCCATAAAGGATGTTTCGATATCAAGCTGGGTGAATTCCGGTTGACGATCGGCCCGCAAGTCTTCATCACGGAAACATTTCACGATCTGATAATAACGGTCAAAACCCGACATCATCAATAACTGTTTGAACAATTGCGGCGATTGCGGAAGAGCAAAAAACTTGTTTTGATGGGTACGACTGGGTACCACATAATCGCGTGCACCTTCCGGAGTTGCCTTGGTCAACATTGGCGTTTCAATATCAATAAACCCGACATTGTCCAAGTACTCACGCATTGCACGCGTAACCTTGTGGCGCAAGATCAAATTGTTTTGCATATGCTCACGACGCAGATCGATATAACGGAATTTCAATCGCGTATCTTCGTTAGCGTCTTCATCGTGGTGGAACGGGGGAGTTTTTGAGCTGTTAAGAATTTCCATGGAGGTTATCAATACTTCGACTTCTCCGGTGGTCATATTCGAATTAACCGTACCCTCGGGGCGCGGTCTGACCTTACCGCTTGCTTTTAGTACAAATTCGCTACGGCATTTTTCTGCCTGGGCAAAAACCTCGGCATAGTCCGGGTCAAAGACCAATTGCAACAAGCCTTCGCGGTCACGCAGATCAATAAAGATCACACCACCGTGATCTCGCCGCCGGTGCACCCAGCCGGTAACGGTAATTTCTGTATCGATCAGCTCAGCGGTAACCTGACCACAATAATGCGTTCGCATTGACATAGTTTTTCCTGCATTAAATTTGTGTTTTTTAATAACAAAACGCCAGCGAGGTTATTCCATGGCTGGCGTTTGGCGGATTCTCCAAATTGGAAACTTTCACGGAATCCTGATTAGGGCGGCTATTTTACCCTGCTTTTGGGCTGTATTCCCGGGCTTTTTGGGGATTATTCCTGTTCCTCGTCCTGCTTTGCCAGGAAATCTGCCGGGTTCTTCCATTTTGGCACCACCACACCTAGAGAGATGATCATGCGCAGCCCTTCATCCACACTCATATCCAGCTCGATAACGTCCTCAACCGGAAGGATGATGACGAAACCCGACGTTGGATTGGGAGTGGTTGGGACAAATACACTGACCACCTTGCGATTGGTGCGCCCTTGAACTTCCCCGACCTCGGTGGAGGTCTGAAAACACAGACTCCAGGCACCTCTACGCGGATACTCGATCAAACAAACCTTTGAGAAAGCACTGGAGTTGTCAGCAAATACGGTTTCCGCGATCTGACGCGCTCCATGATACACCGTGCGCACCACCGGTATGCGTGACATTAATTTTTCCCACCCGGCAACAATAAATGTCCCAAAGTAATTTCGCGCCAACAAGCCGGTGACCAACAACACCAAAAATGCAAAAATCACGCCCAGTCCGGGAATATTGAAACCCAATAATGTTTCCGGACGGTATTTGAGCGGGATCAACAATAAAGCGCGGTCACTGACGTTGATCAGGAAGCGCACGACAAATATTGTGATGATAACCGGTACCCAAATTAGCAGACCTGCTACCAGGAAGCTACGTAATGCTTTCATTTTAGATTGAGCCATTTTACTTATGCGGCTTTGCCGTCACCCTTATTGCTTGTACCAGTCGATTTATTTTTCGTGGTTGACTTGGACTCACCAGATGCTGAATTAGTTTCACTGCTACCGGCTTTAGACTGATCCGCTTTATTGGCGGCATTCTTGACTTTGCTTTCCTTGTCATCTGAAGAAGCCAGATTGCGTTTATTATCATTCTTAAAGTCTGTTTCATACCAGCCACTACCAGCCAGTCTGAACCGCGGCGCCGAGACCAGTTTTTTCAGGGCATCTTCGTTGCATTCGGGACAGGTGACCAAAGGGGCGTCACTCATTTTTTGTAAGGCGTCGCTTATCTGATTACAAGAACCGCATTGATATTCGTAGATTGGCATGAGGTTAATTTTATGTTTACAGAGCACTTATACATGGGTATGTATAGCTGGAATTCAAGTTCAAACGAGCATTGTACCCGATAAATTATTCTGGATTGCTATTCTTGTTATTAAAGGTAAACGTCACATGATCGTTTTAAACAGTAGCTTGGTACAATATAATTTTGCCGAACTATCGAACCATTGACCGTCCTGACGATCCAGCCTGATCTCGGTATTACGATAAGCCAGTTTACCGACCATTTCCTAGCGAGCATTCAGGCCGCGAATGCCTTCCAGGGCAAACACATTGGCACGCTGGTCGGTTTGTGAATAACGTTGTGATAAGGCGCGTAGGTCATACAAATAGGTATAGTGCCAGGGTAAGGCCCACTCGTCATTCCAGGCCGGACGATAAGCAAAACCCAAACCGCCTTCAATGAATTTTGCATCGGCATTGGCAATGGTATTGGTGGCGATTCTTATGAAAGCTATAACTAGTATTTATAGACAGATTTATTACAACAAAATCAAAAAATTATTCGAGTGTTTACAGATGCAAAGTGGTTAATTTTCAATTTCATTTGCAACAAATTTTTGGGAATCCCCCTACACTCCAAGTGTAAATTTTTATTTAAAAATTCTGAAAAGCACTTTAAAAAATAGGAATCGAACTCTTCAAGCTCCAGATTTTCAATGAGATATATCCAGATTGACCAGATGTCTATGCATTGGCTTTGGTGTAATATGTGCTATTAGATTCAACTCCTTTCAATTGATTAAAATATGAACAAAATAGTCAAGTCACAGGACAATTCTGCGGCCAGTTCTGCATTGAAAACCGGGTTTCGCCGGACTTTGGGCTTATTAATACTTTTTGCGACGGTAACCCTTACCAGTTGCACCGAGTTATTCAGCCCTTTTTTAGATTTCTTCAAGTGATCTGATCATGGATTATCGCACAGACGCCCCCCGCTACATTCGACCACCAGTCAGTCCGCACGGGTTATTTTTATTCTTATTGCCATTACCTCTTTTATTGGTGGTCATGCGTAGTGTATTCACCGGTGATACCAAAGACCTGATGTACGGTGTGATTGCCTCGATCTTGTATTTTTACGGCGCCTGGATCACACGACGCGGATTGAGTATTGAGAAAAAATACGCACGGCGTAAAATTTCCGTGCCTCCAACGCTCCCGCGAAAATTGATCGGCGCCTGTTTATTCGGGGTTGCAACTTTTATAGTCAGTAAATTTATTCGACAACATGACATCCTGTTCGCCAGCTTAATGGGCATTGGGGCCTTTGCCGGTGTGGTCATGGCATATGGAAGAGACCCGAGTAAAGAAAAGTCTGCTGCCAGTACGCCCGATGGTTACAGCACAAGTGATGTTGTTGCCGCTTTGGAAGAAGCCGAAGAAAAGATCATTGATATTGAAAAAGCACGACGCCAGATCCGAAACCTGGAAATGAAAAAGCATTTGCACATCATTACCGGTCAAGCCCGTGAAATCCTGGGATTACTAGAAGAAGACCCTAAAGACTTACGCAAGGCAAGAAAATTCTTGCACACCTACCTGACCGGCGCAAAACGCGTTACTGAAGGCTATGTAAAAGCGATCAAGCATTCCGATAACGATGATCTGTCGAAAAATTATCGCGAAGTACTGGTAAACATTGAAAACGTGTTTGCCGAACAAAAACAAAAGCTCATTGCCCACGATGTTCTGGATGTAGATATCCAGATCGAGGTATTGAACACACGCCTGGAAAAAGAAGGCGTTTAATTACATGTACTATTTTCTTATTTCTACAATATCTAATGCTTAAATTACGGAGACACCCATGAGCGAACACGAACCCCAAATGCAAAAAGAGAGCGACCGCGCTGCAGAAGTAATTGATTCTGCTGTCCAGGTCATGGAACAAGAACTCATCTCCAGCAAGGACATGCTGGAAGCCACCAAGGCTTTGCCGGAAGTGAAAAACGCCATGATCGTCTATCAGGAAGCCGAAGCAGAGGACAAGCAGGCCATTGAAGGACTGATCAACGAGATTGATATGACCGATACCAATTCGATCATCTTTTTTGGCAACAAAGCACAGGAACAACTGTCGACCGTGTCTGAAAACATGCTCGAAGGGGTGCGCAATAAAGATCTCGGCTCGGCCGGTGATTCTTTAAATGAAGTGGTGGCTACTTTACGCGGCTTTGACGTAAGTGGTCTGGACCCGAATGTTAAGCAAAGCTTTTTTGCCCGCTTGTTCGGTAAAGCCAAACCTTTGGTCAAATTCATGCAACAGTACGAGCAGGTGCAAAAGCAGATCGACAGCATTACCAATAATCTGGATGATCATAAAGGCAAGCTCTTGCATGATATTGTTGCCCTGGATCGTTTGTACGAAGCCAATTTGCAGTATTTTCATGATCTCGATCTGTATATTGCAGCCGGTGAAGAAAAATTACGTGAACTGGATGAAGAGACCATTCCGGAAAAAGCCAAACTGGTTTCAGCCACCGACGACATGCTGGAAGCCCAGGAACTGCGGGACATGCGCAGCGCCCGCGATGACCTCGAGCGACGCGTGCACGACTTGAAATTAACCCGTCAGGTCACTTTGCAAAGCTTGCCAAGTATTCGTCTGGTGCAAGAAAATGATAAAGGTCTGGTCACCAAGATCAATTCTACTGTGGCCAACACGATCCCGTTATGGAAACAACAACTCGCCACCGCGGTAACCATTGCGCGATCGGGTGCTGCGGCCAGAACCATCAAAGAAGCCACCGACCTCACCAATGAACTGCTTGAGAAAAACGCCGAGAATTTGCAACAAGCCAATAAAATGACCCGCGAGCAGATAGAACGTGGTGTTTTTGATATTGAAAGTGTTAAAAAAGCCAATCAAAGCCTGATCGATACCATTCAGGAAAGTTTGCAAATTGCCGATGAAGGCAAACGTATGCGTAAAGAGGCCGAAGGGCAATTGATCGAAACTGAAAATGCCCTGCGTAAGCAACTTGCTGCTGCCAGCGCACATGTTAGTGGAAGCTCGTGACTAGTAGTTAGGAGTTAGTACGGGATTTTGCAAGGAAATGGATATTCCGCACTGACATATGTCACGACATTATAGGTGATGTGCAACGCATACCGCTTTGTGGTCAACGGTCTAATGGAAAAGTTCGAGGTGAAAGGCCTTACCGTGCCTGGAAGATCATTACTACAGCCTTGGTCGGTGAATTAATTATCGGGAGTTTGGCCTTAATGGGCGGTGGATTTGAATAGTGTTTAGATAGTTACCCTGCTTCAATGATCGCCATGGTCAAACGTGACGCACACACCATTTTGCCTGCATCATTAACGATCTCGATAGCCCACACATGCGTTGTGCGTCCAATGTGCAATGGTTTTGCGGTGGCGTGCACATGCCCGCTTCTCACGCCGCGCATATGGTTGGCGTTTATTTCCAGTCCAACACCCGCGTAACCGTCCGGACACGCCAAAACGGCTGCACTACTGCCAATGGTTTCAGCCAGAGCAACCGAAGCGCCTCCGTGCAATAAACCCATGGGTTGATGAGTGCGTTTATCCACCGGCATACTGGCCTTGAGATAATCGTGCCCGATCTCGGTGAACTCGATGCCCAAATGTTCGACCATGCAGTCATTACTGAGTTTATTCAATTGTTCCAGGCTGGCTGGTTTTTTCCAAATTGTCATTATTGTTTCTTCTGGTTAATTACTGGAATGCAGAGCCAGGCGATTGCCTTCACTATCCAAAAAATACGCCACATACCCGATCTCTTTACTCACAAATTCTTTTGGCGAAAGAATTGTACCACCGGCCTGTTCAACTCGGTTTAAAACCCTTGAAAGGTCTTCGCCACCATTCAGGTAAACGATCGTGCCTTGCCTGGAAGGTTTGTGTTTTTCATTATAAACAATGGCGCCACCCACTTTGCCTTGCATGAAATCGCATGGAAAAAATCCCATCGGC
>JABDMI010000060.1 GCA_013001575.1 Gammaproteobacteria bacterium | reverse complement strand
CTCCGCCCCATCACAAACCTTGTCCCGTGCCAGACACGGGAACTACTTTCGTCATTGCGAACGAAGGATGAGCGTGGCAATCTCGCTATTAAGTTTAGGTACGTGCCAGCTTTAGGAGATCCTGAATTGAATTCAGGAATTCGATAAAAAAATAGAACGAATCCCTTGAAGCCACAAAGTGGCTATCGAGGGTCTCACAATGACAAAGTAATTTAAGGATTAATTATGCTATTAAGAAGAATAACTCAGCACGTTCGTGACCAAAACTGGTTCGCAGTATTCATCGACTTCCTAATCGTAGTTTTCGGCTTATTCATTGGTTTGCAAGTAAATAACTGGAACGAGAATCGTAAGAATATTGAAATTGCAAACTCTTATATTGACCGTATAGAAACAGACCTTGCCACACAAATAAAGTATTTTGAGCATACTCAAAATTATTTTAAGAAAACTCGTGAACATGCCATCGCTGCACTTGCAGCATACCAACGACCGTCTGAAGAACTAGATGTGCAATTTTTAATTGATTTGTATCAAGCTAGTCAAACCTTGAGTCTCACTAATCGTAGTGGCACTTATGATGAATTACTCGCAACCGGCCGCATTGATCTTATTGCAAGTACCCAAATACGCACTATGCTCAATCATTACTATGAATCAGGTCGTGCACGAATACATACGTTTAAGGTAAATACCTTTGTACCATATCGAAAAATTGCACGTATGCATTTAGATGAAGCAGTTCAGTTAGAAATCAGAAAACATTGTGATGATGTTTATACAATCTCTGATGAAAATTATTATTATCTTGAGTTACCGGATAAATGCGACATTAGCATTCCAGAAGAAATTGTAAAACGTGAAATTATCAACACTCTTGCGAATGATGAACTGCGTCAAGAACTTCGTTATCAACTCACTAGTTTGGACTCTTTAATTAACTCCATTAAGAATGGTATTCAAACAACAGAAACAACATTGGCGAAGTTAAAGGAATTAGAATAATGTTATTCAGAAGAATCAAAGCTCACATAGAAAAAGAAAACTGGTTTGCAGTATTCCTCGATTTTCTGATCGTAGTCGTTGGTATTCTCCTCGCCTTTCAGATAACCAACTGGAATGAGGATTGGGTTGATTCAAAACGTGAAAGTCAAATTTTAGCAGCTATCCAAAAAGACCTGCTCACTGACCAAAAAGTGTTGAATACAGGAATCGAGATGGCAAATCTAAATATTAATGTAGGTAACTATTTGCTGTCGAAGGCAGGCCTTGCGTCAATTCAAAAGATTGTTGTACCAGTGGAAGTGGGCGTAATTTTATCGCAAACAGAATTTGAAGTGACTGTGCCCGGTGCGTTGCCAGAACAAGTAACAAGTAATTTATGGAAGCATGTCGCTTTCCGTTATCACCCAACACAAAGTAATGCAGCTTTCAGTTCATTAGTCACTGCAGGCGATTTAACCATCATATCTGATGTAGACTTAGCCAGTGAGTTACAGGGCTATAATCAAGCATGGCAATCTCTCAGTGGATCACAAGATTTAACCTTTCGAGTTTTTAGAGATCGCTTGGTGTTTGTCGGACAAGAATATGGGCTTAGCCCCTTTCACTCTGGCAAAGAAGATGAACTAATAGAATTATTGAGGATTAATCGTAAATTGGCTGGTGCATTGCGTACCATGACTGAGTACGCCATTTTACATCGTGAGGCGCTTGAAAATTTATATCAACGAAACCTGCTGTTATCAAAACGGCTGAATGATTGAATAAAAACCTAAGTTGTAAAGACGATATTAAAATCATATATTAGATATTTAAAATGTTACTAAGAAGCATTACAAAACCTTGTCCCGTACTTGATACGGGAACCACTTATAAAGAATCACTGTTAATAAGAGTCCACCAATGCTGTTAAGAAGAATAACCAAACACGTCAAAGACCAAAACTGGTTCGCTGTGGCACTGGATTTCATTATCGTGGTGTTCGGTGTGTTTATCGGTATACAAGTCGCCAACTGGAACGAATACCGCGCTGACCGGCAACTTGGCGCCAATTACACCCAGCGTCTTATATCGGACCTTCAAGAAGATCTTGAGGTCAGACAATGGCTTTCCAGTTACTTCGGTGATGTATTGAGCAGTGTTCAGGAGGCGGATCGACTCTTATCTGAGTCCGATCCGGATATGGAAGCGCTCATCGTTGCTGTCTATCGCGCGAGTGAATATAACGCCAGTGCAATGAAACGCGCGACCTGGAACGAGATTGTCTCCGTCGGCCATCTCGGCCTTCTTTCCGATACTGCTATCAAAAGCGGAATTGCCGATTATTTTGAAGACATAGACCAGGAACTCTCCTATAACATTCGACTCTTTGACTCTCCTTACCGAGCAACTGTACGATCTCTCATACCGCTTCCGGTTCAGCTTGCTTTTCGAGACGGGTGCAGTGATGTGATTGACGATGCAGGCAATGTAAAAGGATTTGTCGGTAATTGCGCCCTGAAACTTGATGATTCTGTGCTTAAAGCAACGGCTGAAACACTAAAGTCATCGCAGGCGGTTCGCGAAACCCTGCGCCAACATTATTCCACGCTTGCTATTGTGATATTCAATCACGAGTCAAATATTGTATTGATCGAAGAATATCTGAACGCGCTCACCGAAAAGGATGACAGATAATAATTCTCCGCCGCATCACAAAACACGTCAAGGCTTGTCCCAAACTTGATTTGGGAACCACGTTTAACAATTAACTAACAAAAAGAGTCCACCGATGTTACTAAGAAGCATTACCCAACACGTTCGCGACTAGAACTGGTTCGCAGTTTTCCTCGACTTCCTGATTGTAGTCGTTGGTATTCTGATCGCCTTCCAGATCACTAACTGGAATAAAGATCGCGACAATCAGCGTGAATTCCAATTGGCCCTTGAACGCTTGCACGATGAAACCCTCGACAATTTGGCCGTGCTGGATAGTGTCGATGCCGAAATGGCGATAAAACTTGGGCGTGTTCCCGCCGCAATCGACGCGTTGCAATCCTGCGAGCACACAGAAAACAATGTGGCTTTGATCGAGAATGGTTTGCGCAGTATTGTGGGCACAATGACTATACACATTAAAATGTCGGCACTGGACGAACTCACATCGGCGCCGTCATTGCTAGCGCAACAACCACTGAGTATGCGAGATCAGCTCTCGACAAGCAAATTCAATCTGGAAGTTTTAAAAACCGAAGCAGATTTTGCCGAATCTCTCCCGTTCCGGGATCGCCCGGAAACCAGCTCACAACTTACACTTAGAAAATCTGAGGCGAGCGGTTACCAATACAATGGCATTGACATACCCAATTCCAAGTCCATTAGATATAGCCTGACACTTGCAAATCAGGTCGACGAAGCCTGCCATGATGACAATTTACTAAAATCTTTTTGGACTTGGCATAGGTTCCAGGGCAACATCCCGAACTATTTCGCCGCTATGCGCCTCGAGTTAGAGAAAATTCTTGAGATAACAGGCCCGCTTAACGGGCGGAACGTGCCGTGATTTGTAAAGACTACATATCCTATAACTAGCGATTAACTGAGAATATGGGTATTTATGGTTATTTATGGCTATTTATGAATATTTATGGATACCCTTATTGATCTCTCAACCCCCATCCGCTCCAAACAACATCTGCCCGATCAAGACCAAACTAAAAAAGTAGACTGGCGCGAGCATGAAGCCGAATATTTTTTCCCACTCCATTGCCGCATTCAGGATGACGGCAATAACTGCGATCGACCAGATCAAGGTGAGCAGATACTAGGCTTGACCGAGCTGATACGACAGACTGTCTGAAGGAAAATTTACCAACAGGAACAAGGCTGGCACAGTCAGCAATGTAATCACCGCGTCTGTACCCAGAAATGCCGCAAAGGTCTGCGCAACGCGTTCTTGTTTTTGCGCAATTCGCAATGGCACAAGCGTGAGCACCGCATAGGCGGCAATCGAGAGCAGCAAGGTGGGCATCAGGTAAATCATCGACAATTTGGCAACATAAAAAGCCACAGCGGTGGCAACTGAAAACAGCGCAATAACCAGACCGATAAATGCATTACTGGACGGGAGTATGTCGGGTCCGCGGCTGAAAAAAGCGATATCTGCCAGTGGTTTTAAAATTTTTAACATGTATTGAATAGTGCTGTTTCTAACAACTAATTCCTGACTGGTCGGGTGGATGATTTATCATGCTCATTATGCAAAACATACTAATTTCCATGATAAACCAAATGAGCCGGCCATGAGTGTACAGATGATCCGCGACGC
>JABDMI010000059.1 GCA_013001575.1 Gammaproteobacteria bacterium | reverse complement strand
AGCTCGTATTATAGCAAAGGCGCTATGACCAAACTCACAATTGCCATTACGTTGATCAAAATATTCATGGAAGGCCCCGAGGTATCCTTGAACGGATCACCAACGGTGTCACCAACCACGGCGGCTTTATGCGCAACCGAGCCCTTGCCACCATGATTACCTTTTTCAATGTATTTCTTGGCGTTATCCCAGGCGCCGCCGGCATTCGCCATCATCAGCGCCATCATCACACAGCCCAGCAAGCCACCACCGAGCATGCCACCCAGCGCTTCCGCGCCAAGTCCGAAACCGACCACAACGGGTCCTAGAACCGCGAGTAGACCCGGCAAGAACATACGACGCAAGGCGGCGTTGGTTGCGATCTCGATACAACGCACCGTGTCTGGCTCGGCGGTGCCTTCAAGTAGACCCGGGATCTCTTTGAATTGTCGGCGTACTTCCTTGATCATGTCGAAAGCCGCGTCACCCACCGCGCGCATGGTGATGGAACTCACCAGGAACGGGAACACCGCACCAATGAACATTCCGATAAGTACGATCGGATTATTGATCAATAAGGCAAAGTCCGGATTGTGATGTGAAACCACTTCGATGAAAGCCGTGATCAAGGCCAAGGCCGCCAGAGCCGCAGCCCCGATCGCGAAACCTTTACCAATCGCGGCGGTGGTATTACCCACTTCGTCCAGCGAGTCGGTGATCTTGCGGGTCTCTGCACCGAGTCCTGCCATTTCGGCAATACCACCGGCATTATCAGCGACCGGGCCGTAGGCATCGATGGCCATGGTGATACCAACCGTGGCCAACATACCAACGGCGGCAATGCCCACGCCGTATAAGCCGGCAAATTTATCGGCAAAGAAAATGATGATACAAATGGTCAAGACCGGAATCACCACCGATTGCATACCGATGGCCAAGCCCGAGATCATTACTGTGGCTGGTCCGGTTTCACCGTCTTTGGCAATTTTCTTGACTGGCGCACCGCCGGTGTAATATTCGGTGATCAATCCGATGACCACACCACCCACAGTACCAAGCAGTACCGCGTAGTACACGCCGTTGGAAATACCCATTTTTGAAACCACCAGATAAGCCGCGACCAGGAAGATCACCGCACTTCCAAAGGTACCGATACGCAAGGCTTTGGCAGGTTCACTGGAAGAAAAGAATTTGACCATAAATATACCTATGATCGAGCAGATCAAACCCACTGAAGCGAGCATTAAGGGCAAGCTCATCAGGTTTTGACGCATGCCCATATCGGCAATAACATCGGCCGCCATGGTTGAGGCAATCGCAATACTCGCGATCATGGAACCACAATAGGATTCAAAAATATCCGAACCCATACCGGCAACGTCGCCGACGTTGTCACCAACGTTGTCCGCGATCACAGCCGGGTTACGTGGATCGTCTTCCGGAATACCGGCTTCAACTTTACCGACCAGGTCGGCACCGACGTCGGCTGACTTGGTAAAAATACCGCCGCCAACCCGCGAGAATAGCGCCACTAAAGAAGCGCCCATACCGAAACCGTGAATTGTTTCAGCGCCTTCCGGGGTTCCGCCATAGATGTAGTACAAAAAGCCCAGGCCCAAAAGACCCATGGCGGCAATCGTCAAACCCATGACCGAGCCGCCGTAAAAGGCTATTTGCAAGGCTGCGCCAGCGCCCTTCTCATGCGCTGCCACGGTTGTGCGAACATTGGCGCGGGTCGCGGTGTACATTCCGATAAAACCGGCAACCGACGAACATAAGGCGCCCACCAAAAATGCAAAGGAGGTGTCCCAGCCCAGATCACTAAAGCCCATAACCAGCATGATGACTGCGGCGAATCCCCACAACAGCAAGTATTCACGACGCATAAAGGCCATGGCGCCCGAATGGATCTGTTCGGCGATCTTGGCAACTTTGCCTTCACCGGCAGGTGATTTTATGATGATCGAGTACAAAATAAATGCACCCAATAAACCGACTGCCCCCAGGATCATCGGCGTTAAATTTGACGTAAGCATGTAGCGTCCCCTTGTTGGAAATTATCATTATGCTGGTGTGTGCACGAACAAGAGACGTGGTGCGATCAATAATTGTTGAAAAAACCAACAGCCCGCCCGTGACAATCCGCGCAGTTTAACAAAATGCACAACAAGATGCTGTAAAACCCGGGACTCGGGCATTTTTTAGGCATGATTACCCGAGAATTGTTCGGATAACGAGAAGATATTAGATTGGCAGAGAGTGGGTGTTCTCGATTGCGAAACCTTGAGCGTAATCGGCACCCAGTTCACCCAGGATATCCAAGACCGCCTGGCTCTCGACCTGTTCGGCGATCACTTTCATGCCCAGACTGTGAGCCAGTTTGATCATTGCCGCGACCATGGCGCGATTGACCTCGTCTTCCACGATGGTGCGAACGTAAAAACCGTCAAGCTTGAGGAAGTGAATATTCAATTGTTTGAGATAGGTGAATGATTGCAGTTCGCGACCGAAGTCATCCAGGGCAAACTGACAACCAAGATCATTCAAAACACGGATAAAGCGTTTGGCCTCATCCAGGTGTGCAATAACATCCGGCTCAGGTACTTCAAAGCAGATATTTTGCGGATTAATACCGTATTCATCAAATGCTTCAACCACAGTATTTAAAAATTCGGAATCGGAAAATGTTTCTGCAGATAGATTAATACTGCATGATTCGTTTTCTTTGAGCACAATGAGTCCGCGGGCGATGGCGTAGAAAGTATTTTTCACCACCAGTCGGTCAATGGCACTTAACAGACCAAAGCGACGTGCCGCCGGCATAAATAATTCCGGACGATAACGCGTGCCTTGTTCATCCAGCAAGCGCACCGTGACTTCAGCAACGGGTCGTTGTGAGGTTGTTTGCATAACCGAGGTGCGGGTGTGCATCATTGCGGTATCACTGAGTGAACGCAGGCTGGCAATCTTTTGCACATGCAACTCAAAACGATTATGTGTCATGGCTTCCTGCACACGGTGCTGCCACACCACGCTGCCCTGGTCACGAGCGACCCGCGCATCTTCTTCAGTAAATACATGGTAGCGTGAACCACCCAGTTCTTTTGCGATGTAACAAGCGGTATCGGCCGAGTTCAGGACTTCGGAGATCGACAATGCGTCTTGACTGACCTGAACCATGCCGCACGCAACACCCAGGGAGAAACGCTCGTCGTTCCAGCGAAAAACCTGATGAGAAATGGTTTCACAGATCTCCTGGGCAATCTCTCTGGCCTTGGTTAGAGGACAGCCATACAGCAACACGCCAAATTCATCGCCACCCAGTCGACCCACCGAGTCGGTGTCACGTACAACATCGGCGAGCTTCTCCGAGACCTGGCGTAACACATCATCACCGGCACGGTGACCGGCAGAATCATTGATCGGTTTGAAGTTGTTCAAGTCGAGGTAACACAGAACATGACTCTTTTCACCGGCCACCGCTTCGCGCATGGCTTGACCCAGGCGTTGTTCGAATTCGCGACGGTTGATCAATCCGGTTAAAGGATCGTGGGTTGCCTCATAGGTGAGTTTTTCAGAAATTTCATTATTGCCAGCAGCGTCTTGCAACAAGACCGACGTACCAAGTAGATTTCTGCGCGCATCAAATAAAGCGCTCGCGGTTACCCGAACCGGCAAGAACGAGTTCAGATCACCACGCTGGATGAGCACTTGATCAGAATGTATGAGCGCTTCTTTGGTTTGTAATATTTGTGAAACCGGATCAGACACCGGGCGATGATCATCGGCATTCACCAGGTGCATGACCAGTGAAGAATGACTACCGAGTGCTTCTTCTTTGCGACGCCCGAGTATTTCTTCTGCCTGGTTATTAAACTCGGTGATCACACCGTCCTGGTCGGTAACGATAATGCCGACCTTCAAACTGTTTAAAACATTTACTGCATTAATTTTTTCTCTATCGATCTGGTGTTTTAGAGAATCACGGATAGAAAGATCGGAAAAACTGCTGATCACGGTTCGCAAGCCGCGATAACTGACCACACGCGCCAGCGCGCTGTGTGGAATAAAACGACCATTGCGGTTAATTAAACGCGCTTGATAACGCCGCGGAACACTGCTGCCATTGGTATCTGCAAATGCTTTTTCCAGGGTTGAATGATCTTCCTGGTGAATAAAATCGGTAAGCGCGCGTTGCACTAAATGCTTTTGCGGGATACCCATGTGATCAGCGAATGCCGAGTTTGCAAAAAGTATTTTTTCATCATGTAACACACAAATCGGGCTGGGAACGGTTTCAGCCAGATAGCGGAACATTTGCTCACGTTCCTGAAGTGAATTACTGGTTTCATCCAGAAGATTCATCATGCGCGACAAGGTGCCGGAAATTTCGTCCTTGTCTCTAGTATCTTGCTTATGTCCTGAAAGACTCTTGACATTGTCAGAGTTTAGATTCGCGTCTGCGTTTTCACCGGGCTCGACCAAAGGGCGACTCGCACTACCCTCTTTAGGCGGCGTGTTCGCTGACTCTGATCCTGATACAGGATTATTTGAATTGTTGTTTTTTCCTTTCAACCTTTTCTCATGGTCTTGTGGAAATATCCTTGGATGTTCCCGACCTTGCTCCTATCAGTCTGGTGCGACGTATGTTTTATTCTGAAATCATAAGTTGCTGTTTTCAGTAAAAATTTTCAATCGAACCAGAGTAAATTGTTAATAAAAATCTCCTAAATGGGAGACTAAATTAACAATTTAGACGAACAAATAGTTTGAACCAGGTCACTTTTTGGGTATTTTTTGTCCGGTTAGTGGGCTTTTTGTTCTAATTCTGACTACCAGTAGACTTTTTTGTGATGAATCTAACACTGTTGTTGTTATGGGTTTATGCCAGATTTACGCTTACTTACGCTAATTTACAGCACATTTTATACCTATACAAATGGTTTTCACGTTTCCTTGTGATAGGCCATTTAACCTTTGAGATATTGATTGGAGGTCTTAACTAAGAATAGTGATATTTTGGATCCTGGATTGCAATTCTGACATGAACAAAAACGGTATAATGTCGCCTGTTTTTAATTACTAAACTCCAGAAGAACATTATTATGCAAGATGCTTGCGAACAAATGGTTGAACAACAAGTACGGGCCTGGGAAGTATTGGATCCTGCCGTCCTTGATGCTATGCACAATATTCCGCGCGAAGAATTTTTACCCGAGAAATTCAAGCGTCTCGCCCATAGTGACGCCTCTCTGGCTATTCGTGATGATTTTCTGTTGCCCTGCCCGTCAGTACAAGGAAAGATCCTGCAGGCTTTGGAACTTGAGGAAAATGACCCGGTATTGTTGCTCGGTGGCGGGGTAGGCTATCTTGCCACCTGTCTGGCTTTTTTGGGTGGAACGGTCACGGTGTGTGACGCTGATGAAAAACTTCTGGATCTAATTCGTAATACCGCCCATCGATTAGGTTACAAAAACCTGCAAGTCCAACAACTAGACTGGGGTACTGCGTTGCAAGCAGGAACCAAGAAATACGCTGCAATAAGCTCTCAATATGCATTTAGTCGAATACCCGAAAGTTTACAACAAGCCTTGCAGATCAATGGTCGTGCAGTACTCTTTGAAGGTGAAGCCCCGCTAATTAGCTGTGTGGTGATTGAACGCATTGGCGAAAACGAGTTTCTGCGTAGAAGCTTGTTTGAGACAGAAATGTCTGTGTACCCGCTTAAGAGTGCGCCTGAATTCAGTTTTTAAATTTTCGCTTTCATCGCCCAGGACAATTGTATGCACGACCCGGTACCACAATTAGCTGTTCAAGAATGCGCTACGCGTCTGCAGTCCGAACCGGAAAATACGCTATTACTGGATGTGCGTGAACCCTGGGAGCTGGACCTGGCGGCGGTCAATGGCAGTATCAATATACCCATGCATCTGGTGCCGGTGCGACTGCAGGAATTGCCTCAAGATAAGACCATTATTGTGATGTGTCATCACGGTGGTCGCAGTCAGCAAGTGGCCCAGTACCTGACTCACCATGGTTATGCACGGGTGTTTAATCTAAGTGGCGGTATACATGCATGGAGTGAGCAGGTCGAGCCCGAGATACCTCAATATTAATAAATTTAGGCTGCAAAACTCGATTTTGCGGCCAATTTGGACAACTTGACACTAAGTGATATGGTGTTATAGTTATGTATAACACTTAAATTCTGGATATATCTTCAAACATAGTTTGGAAATGCCTTATGACCAATAAACCAATACTATCCATTGCCCTCATCGCCCTCACGGTACTTGGCTTACAGAACCCGGTTTTAGCCAAAGACGATCTGGCCAGCATTTATCAACAAGCCCTGCAAAGTGATCCCTTATTGCGTGAAGCCGATGCCAATCGTCTTGCCACCAATGAAAGCCGTGCGCAGGCCTTCAGTAATTTGCTACCCCAGGTTACGGCTGGTGCCGGTTACAACCAGAGCGACAGCCGGGGTACTTCGGTAAGTGAGTTTTTCCCCCAGGGAAATCCGAATGATGACAGCAGCACTTCATCCAGCTGGCAATTGCAATTACAACAGTCCCTGTTTGACTGGGATCGCTGGATCAATTTAAAACGTGCCGACAAGACCATTCTGAAATCCGAACTGGATTTTGATATTGCCCGACAAGACCTGATCATTCGGGTGGCGCAAAGTTATTTTGCCGTGCTTGCCGCGCAGGACGTACTGAGTTTCGAACAAGCCTCTAAAGAAGCCATTGCGCGTCAACTCGATCAAACCAATACACGCTTCGAAGTTGGCCTGGTTGCCATCACCGATGTGCAAGAGGCACAAGCAGCCTATGACCAGGCGATTGCCAGTGAGATCGACGCCAAACGCCGTTTGGCTTTGGCCAAAGAGAATTTACGTGAGATTATCGGGCGCAAAGCCGAAGAGCTTGCAAAACCCAAAAGCACATTTGTGATGGGGCCACCAAGCCCGGAGTCTGAAAATTTTTGGGTTGATACCTCAATGGAAAAGAACCTGAATCTATTGTCTTCACGCATGAGTGCAAAGATCGCACGTGATGATATCGATAGCAGCAAAACCGGCCACTACCCTACATTGAATATGAGTCTGAGTCGCAGTGGTTCAGATTCAGACCGCGATGATTTTATTAATAATATTTCCAGTAACGGTGCCAGAAACAGCACATCTGTCGGGGTGCAATTGAATGTACCAATCTACAGTGGCGGTCGTACCAGCTCATTGGTTCGCCAATCTGTCTATCAACACCGCGCCGCCATCGAAAGAGTCGAACGCATAACCCGCGAGACCGAACGCGCCACCCGAGATGCCTATCTGAATGTATTGTCTGATGTGTCACGTGTGCGCGCGCTTGCCCAGGCGGTTAAATCCTCACAAACCGCTTTACAAGCTACAGAAACTGGTTTTGAAGTTGGTACGCGAACCACAGTAGATGTCTTGAACTCTCGTCGTAGTTTGTTGGATGCGGAACGAAATTACGCCCAGAGCCGCTATGATTATCTGTTGAACATGCTGAGACTTAATCGTGCTTCCGGGTTATTGGACCAGTCGCATTTGAACGAGATCAATTCATTGCTGAATTGATTTTATGAATATGCGTTAGAATTTATATTGAAAAAAATATGTAATTTTGTACCAGGTAAAAAAATTCTTAGTTCAGGATGTTTTTTACAATATTAAGCAACTTATCCAAAGCCCCATAGTTTTCAGCAATGACTTCTCTGCCTGCATTGCCGGCAAGCGTGGCCAATTCAGTGTCTTCAAGTAATTTTTGCACCGCCTCACACAACTCGTTTTGATCAGAAACCATCTCAAGCGTACCGACCTCTTCCAGCATTTCGGAAATTTCGGGCGCATTAAAGGTATGCGGACCAACCACGATCGGCAATGACAATGCCGCGGGCTCCAGTAAATTATGTCCGCCAATTGGCACCAGACTTCCACCAACAAAGGCGATGTCGGACGCGGCATAGAACATGGGCAATTCACCCAAAGTATCAATTAACATCACGGCTGTTGTGGCCTGTGGCATTTCGTCCTTACTGCGTACACAGTATTCCAGGCCTGATCGCTTCAACATGCTTTCTACTTGTCTAAAGCGGTCTGGATGTCTGGGCACCAGGAATAAAACCAGATCCGGGTAAGATTGCAATAATTCTTTGTGCACATCCAGCACTAACCCCTCTTCACCGGCATGAGTGCTCGCAGCAATCCAGGATGGTCGGTCTGAAAAATACTTATTACGATATTCGCGACCTTTTTCCTGCACATTACTGGGCACGAACATGAAATCAAATTTCAAATTACCCACAACACTGACTATTTGTTCACTGGCACCAAGCATTTTAAAACGTTCGGCATCCCGGCTGGTTTGCGCAGCGATCAAGGTGGCCTGGTTCAGGGTTTCACGAAACAGGACCTTAAAGCGTAAATAACTTTGAATGGAGCGTGGCGAAATTCTAGCACTAGCGATTATGATCGGGATTTTTTGTTTTGCACAAGTGGCATAAATATGTGGCCAGATCTCAGTCTCCATTATCAATGCCAGGCGTGGTTTTATGTGTTTGAAAAAGCGCTGCACAATAATGGGCACATCATAGGGAACATAACAATGCACCACACTATCGCCAAACACTTTTTTGACCCGTTCGGAGCCGGTTGGCGTTTGCGTAGTAACTACAATGGTTTCATCTGGATAAGTGTGTTGCAGTCGTTTAATCAAGGGGATCGCGGCCTGAACTTCACCCACCGACACGGCGTGCACCCAGATCGATTGCTGCAAGGATTTGAATCTATAAAATCCAAAGCGTTCTGAAAAACGTTTTCGGTAAGAAGGTGCCCTGATGCCGCGCCAAAGCATGGCAAAAAACATCAAAGGCAGAAGTAAGTACGCAAGTAGCGCAAGCAAAAAACGCATGTGGCTTAGTTATTTCGGATCTTGTCGATGATCCGCGTGGTGGAATGACCCGCATGGAAAGACAGGATCCGCACTTCGCCGCCCGCATTGATGACCTCACTGGCACCAGCGATCTCTTCCACTTTATAATCACCACCTTTGACCAGAATATTGGGCAAAATACTGCCAATTAATGCTTGTGGTGTGTCTTCACTGAAGGGGAGCACCCAGTCCACTGCTGATAATGCGGCTAGTAAAGCCAATCTATCTGCCAATTTATTCACTGGCCGCTCAGGCCCTTTGAGGCGCTTGACTGAGGCATCGTCATTCACAGCAACCAGCAAATAATCCCCCTGGGCTTTGGCTTCTTCCAGAAAGGCAATATGCCCGGAGTGTAAAATATCAAAACAACCATTGGTCATGACAATTTTTTTATTTTGCAATTGCAGACTTTTTACAACTCTTTGTAGTTCATCAAGTGCATGTAACTCTCGACCACCGATTCCCTGCAATTGCAATGCATTACGTAATTCCTGTTGACTCAGGGTTGCGGTGCCTACTTTTCCTACGACAACGCCTGCGGCAATATTGGCTAGTTTAACTGCATTCGTTTTACTCTCACCACTCGCTATGGCTGTTGCCAAAGTTGCAATTACGGTATCACCCGCACCGGTTACGTCGTGTACTTCTTTAGCCGCGGATTTGATCGCAACCGCGCCATCCTCCATGTCCAGGTACATACCGCGCGAACCGCGCGTGACCAACAGATTATTCACAGACATTTGTTTTCGGATTTCACTGACTTTATTCGCAAATTCAGCCTCTGAATTGCTGGGTCCGGCCACAGCTTCAAATTCACTCTGGTTGGGCGTTACGAAATCAGCTCCGGCATAGCGCTTGAAATCTGTTCCCTTGGGATCGACCAGTACCGTTTTATGTTGCGCTTTAGCCAGGGTGATCAAGTCACTGATTGATACCAGACTGCCTTTTGCATAATCTGAAAAGATCACAACCTCAAAATCATTGAGAACCTTCGCAAATGCATCTTTAAGTGTGCGTGACAGACGCTCTGGAAATTGTTTTTCAAAATCCAGACGGATCATTTGCTGATTTTTACTCAGCACACGTAATTTTGTGATGGTCTCAATACCAGGGTCTCGCAAACACAATGATTGAATATTGTTCTCTTGAAGCAAGTTTTCTACCGCATCTCCAGATTCATCATCCCCCAGCCACCCTAATAAGGCCGTTTGCGCGCCCAGGGCTTGTACATTAGACGCGACGTTGGCGGCACCACCCAGACGATCTGCACGCAGGTCAATATTGACCACCGGAACGGGAGCCTCCGGGGATACCCGTCGTGCATTACCTGACCAGTAGCGGTCTAGCATCACGTCGCCTATCACCAGGATTCTGGCTTGGGTAAAATCTGGAACCCGAATGCTCATATTCAAGACACTCTGAAATAAATCAGTGCATATGTTAGCACAAGCGTAAAACAAGATTCTTGACGCTGGGCTGTGGTTTGTCCAAGCATGATTTACAATGTGGCATATTCATTCCATCAGGCTTTATTTTGAAAGATTTTTTCCGCACTCTGAGTATACGCATTGGTCTCGTTTTACTTTGGCTGATCAGTTTTTTGCCTTACAAGTTATTAATGAGCTTTGGTCAATTACTTGGACAGATCATGCGTCCACTGGTAAGTCAACGTCGAAAAATTGCACGACGCAATATTGAATTATGTTTTCCGGATCTGGATCAAAATGCTGTAAATGATCTACTGAAAAAGCATTTTCAGGCCTTGGGTATGGCCTTCATGGAATTGGGGATGTGTTGGTGGTGGTCGGATAAGCGCTTAGAGGCCCTTTTGCAAATCGATGGATTTGAGCACCTGGAGGATGCCCTGGCTCAGGGTAAAGGTGTGATCCTGCTCAGTGCGCATTTCACAACGCTGGAAATGGGTGGCCGCTTGCTAGGACTGAAACATAAGGTTGATGCCGTTTACCGATCTCACAAAACCCCGTATTTCGAAAAGTTTATTACACAAAAACGAGCCCTTTACAGTAATAAACTTATAGAAAAAAACAATATCCGCGGGATGTTAAAAAGTCTGAAAACCAATGCTAGCGTCTGGTACGCACCGGATCAGAATTTCAGTGGTAAAAACAGCCTTATCGCGGAGTTTTTCCAACACCCCGCACCGACCAATGTCGCCACTATGCGACTGGCGAAAATGACTCAGGCTCCGGTAATTCCATTTGTGCAATACCGACGTGATGACGGCAAAGGTTATGATTTACATTTATTGCCAGCCTTGTCAGACTTTCCGGGCGAAGGTGACATCCAGGACGCCAATCGCATTAACAGATTATTTGAAGAATTCATCAAGAAACAGCCGAGTCACTATTACTGGGTGCATCGTCGTTTTAAACGCTTGCCTGATGAATTTGCCGATGTTTATGCGGATATCTAAATTTTAAGAACTCTAGCTGTTTCGATAGGCAGAAATAAACTCATCCCAGTCCTTTTGCTGCGTCTGCTCCGGACGCGTACTGACCTTATTGACCGATCTTTGCAAACGCTCAAGATTAGCGCGGTGCTGGCTGCTTAGATCAATACCGGGTAAATATCCGGATTTGTCCAGGTCGATCACAGTTACAGAGTCATTTTTATCGATCAGGATATTGTGGGCGTTGAGATCACCGTGTATAAGACCAGCACGATGCAGTTGGTGGATCGCGGTGGCAATTCCGGACCAGGGAATGTTTCCTTGCTTGCTTAGTAACTGGCTTAAAGTACGGGTCTCGGGAATATACCGGGTCAGGATGGCGGCTCTGTAATATGGTCCAAGACGAAAATACATGGCTGCAACCGGTTCCGGTACGGGCAGATCTTGCTCACGCAAAGATTGCAACAATCGCCATTCTGCGAATGAACGCACCCTTGACTCACCCGAGAAAAAGTAACTTTGTTTGATGACTCGCCCGAATAAACCACCGCGTCGGTATTGTCGTAATACCCAGGCGTGACGGTCAAACTCACATTGGACTTTATAAGTCGTGCCTCTGCCCTTTGCCAATATCTCGGTGTCAGGACTCGCCTGCCAATGATCGGGATCAAAGTACACGGGCAAGATTTTGCCCTGCCAACGGGAATCGTATAGCATGACAATGCTACGCCCGCTGGCTGTTAGAATTTTTTGACGTACTTCACTCATTATTTTTATGCTAAAACTGGATCGACCACCTGAATCTGTGTGCATCTTGCGTCTCTCGGCCATTGGAGACGTTATTCATACTGTGCCAATCCTGCGCACTTTACAAGCCACCTGGCCAAATACCCGGTTCACCTGGATCGTTGGCAAATTGGAGGCAACTTTAATCGGCGACATCCCGAATGTGGAATTCATTATCTTTGATAAGAGTCAGGGACGCAAAGCCCATCGGCAATTACAGCTTGATCTTGCCGGGCGAGAGTTTGATGTATTGCTCATGCTGCAGGTGGCCTTACGCGCAAGTCTTGCAAGTCGTTATATTAAAGCAAAAACCCGCATTGGATTCGATCGAGCCAGAGCCAAGGATTTTCAATGGTTATTCAGTGATCAGAAAATTGACCAGGCCCTAAATGAACATGTCATGGATGGTTTGTTCGGGTTTTGCGAGACCTTGGGCATAAAGCATAGGGTAGTCGATTGGCACATACCTATCCCGGATAAAGATCTGAAGTATGCGCAAAAAATTATCGCAAATAAACCCACAGTTATTATTAGCCCTTGTAGCAGCCAACGAAGTCGTAATTTCCGTAACTGGTCTGTCGACAACTATGTTCAAGTGTGCAATAAACTAATTGCCGAAGATTTCCAGATCCTATTGACCGGCGGACCTAGTGAACTGGAACAGGAGTACGGCAAATTGATTCTGGCCTCTTGCAACAGCAAGGCTATACAAAACCAGATTGGTCAGACCACGCTCAAACAACTTTACGCCCTGATCAAGAATGCCAATCTGGTCATCGCCCCTGATTCCGGTCCGGTGCACATGGCCAACTCTGCCCAAACCCCTTGTATCGGTCTCTATGCAGGTTCAAACCCGCTACGCACCGGACCCTATCACTATCAACATTTAGTGGTGAATAAATATCCGCAAGCGGCACGTCAGTACCTATATAAAGAAGCTGAAGACCTGAAATGGGGGCAACGCGTTAGACATCCAGAGGTCATGACCCAGATACAAGTTGAGGATGTAATTGAAAAACTAAATGCAATTATCTGATCAGGAATTATTTTTTTGCCTGATTTCTAACTCGTACAATTTAGATTCCTTTAGAAAAGAGTAATAAGCGACGTTGTTGGCCAATATGAACCCACGCATGCCTGAGAAAATGTTTCGTTGCAAAATATAAATTTTCAAAAAAGTCAGCGGGTATATCAAGATCAATTTCATGTAGGAAAATCGTTTTCCTTTTTGATATTTCTCACTAGCTTTCAAACTGGAATAAAGATTATGTTTATCAATCACCGACTCAATCTCATCATAACCATGATGCAAAAATGATTTTGCAGTACGCGCCTCTACACCATCTAGCTCAGCGGTCTCGTGCACCAGGGTATTTTCGTCAAATGCAACTTTACTTCTTTTATAAAAACGCAGGTTATTAGATTTTTTCGCCCATTTCGAAGGACGTTGACCCAAAAACAAGTCTTCACGTAAACAGCGCAAACCGCTGTATTGCCCTTGCTGCATAAATTTTTCGAATTCGTTGACCAGTTCCGGGGTGAGCTCTTCATCGGCATCAAGATTCAGCACCCAGTCTTGTGTGCATTGCTCAAGGGCAAATTGTTTTTGTTTGGCGTAACCGGGCCAGGCATTGTGCAAGATCTTAACAGGATATTGATTTGCGATCTCAAGGGTCTTGTCACTGCTCCCCGAATCCACCAAAACTATTTCCTGCATGCGTTCACAGCTTTGTAAACAGCGTGCAATGTGTTGCTCTTCATCCTGACACACAATGAACACGCTGATGGGTAATTTGCTGCTTGGCTTGGTCACAGTGTTTACGTTGCCTTGTAATTAACTAGGACTTCAGGTAATACATCGCGCCACAATAGGGACAACGGGCTTCACCGGTATCTTCAACAGGAATAAAGACCTTGGGGTGTGAATTCCATTTACTCATGCCTGGAGTCGGGCAATGCAGAGGTAAGTCTGCTTTGCTAACTGTGTATTCATCCTGTGCATTAGGTGTGGATAATTCCGGGTTGATGTTAGAGCTGGTTTTTTCAGTCATTTTTGTTTGTCTGTTAGTTTGGGGCAGATAGTAATTATACCGAAATCTCACATCAATCTGAGTGCATATGTTCAAGCCATTGCTGCTGTATCAGTGTACGTTCATGCAGTAAAACACCTTCTGACACCATTGGTTTTTTTGATTGCAAACTGAGCAAATGCACTTTCTCACGCAATTTGATATAGGCCTCGATCAAGGACTTGGCGGCTTGCTCGGTGAGTAGACCAACTGCGGCAAGTGCTTCGAGTTGGCGAATATTATCGGAATACACGATCAGCTCCGGATACTCTGCCGCATATTGCAATATCAGATATTGCACTAAAAACTCCAGGTCGATCATTCCACCCGGTGATTGTTTTAAGTGAACCATTCCTGACTTGTGATGATTTTTGTCAAATTGTTGACGCATTTTCTGACGCATGTTGATGACATCTTTTTTCAATGTGTCACGCTTTACAGCATGAGTAAGTATGTCTTGGCGCGTGGCTTCAATCCTGTCATGCATGTCAGTCGATCCCAGTACAACTCGTGCCCTACTCAATGCCTGATGTTCCCAGGTCCATGCTTCTTCACGTAAATACCTTGCAAATGCCTCTATCGAGCTGACCAAAAATCCGGAGTTTCCACTCGGACGCAAACGCGTATCAACTTCATACAAGCGCCCCATAGTGGTCGGCATGTCCAGATAGCGAATTATTTGCTGGGTCAAACGTGTGTAGAACTTTGACCTTAAGGTCATGTCACTATGCAAAACATGAGATTTCGGGATTGCTTTATGTGCGAACAAAAACACGATATCCAGATCCGAGGTATAACTGAGTTCAAGACCACCCAGTTTCCCATAAGCCAAAATTGCAAACCCGCAATCGTCAAGCTTTAATGGCCCCAAACTAAACTTTGATAATGTTTCATCAAGCACTCGTTCAAAGATTACCATTAAGCTGGCTTCAGCCAGGTCACTTAAGCGGTCACTAACTTGCATCAAGGGCAAGCGATTGAAAATTTCAGCAGCAGCAATTCTGAAACTGTGCATGTGTTTATTGTTCACCAGATCATTGATCAGTTGTTCGCTGGATTCTTGTTGATTGTTCCGGGTTATTGCCAATGTGCTTGTACGAACTTCATCTCTTGCTGGAATATGCTCAAACACCCGGGCATCCAGCAATTCATCCAGCAAGACCGGACGCAGCGTAATTTGTTGACATAGATAATCGCTTTTCAAACACACGAACAATAAATGTCGCAAGGCGGATGGGTTCTCAACCAGCAGATCAAAATACACAGGACGATTACCAATGGCACGTATGATCCCCAAAAAGTTTCCGGCGGCAAATGACAATTGAGCCGGCTTGACTTGCTCGGCTTGATGTTCCAAAAATATTTCCAGAGCCTGAAAAATCAATCGATCCAGAACACGACGTGAAGACTCGCTCAGAGTTTTGTATAAACGGGTACTGTCAATGCGCAAAAATCGCTTCCGTATCTCTTGGGTAAAAATATCCGTTTGTTCGATCTTTTCCCGCCATTGCGAATTTACCGGGCGCTCATGTGATGAAATACCCAACAAGGAAAGCTCGCGATTAAAGGTGTTTTCTACATGATCCCTGTGCCCCTTCAGGTCCGCCATTAAGCGCTGCCAGTCGCTAACTCCCATAGCCCGTGCCAGACGCTTCTGGTCGGATTCCAGTTCGGGTAAAGCGTGGGTTTGTTGCTGATATAAGCCTTGTAAACGATTTTCCAGCAAGCGTAAATACACATAGGCATTCAGAAGTTTGTGACCGGGGTCTTGCCAGGTTTCGGTACTGTGTAATGCCTCATAAGCCGCAATGAACCGGTTTTGTTGCAAAGACCTGGTTCGACCGCCTCGCAGTAATTGCATCGCCTGGATCAAAAACTCGCATTCGCGAATGCCGCCGCGTCCAAGTTTGAGGTCATTTTTGGTATCGAGTTTCTTAACTTGTACGGTGATCTGTGCATGCATGTCACGCAACTTGCTAAACACAGAAAAATCCAGATAGCGCCGGTACACAAATGGCCGTCGCAATTCCTCAAATTCCTGACAGACATTTTCATCACCACTCACACAACGCGCCTTTAAATACGCATAGCGTTCCCATTCACGACCATGTTGCAACAGATACTGCTCCAATGCAGGCAGATTAACAACTAGTGCACCGGAATCACCAAACGGTCGCAAGCGTGTGTCACAGCGATACACAAAGCCATCAGCCGTAATATCGTCGAGGATCTGGATCAGACCCTGGGTCATTTTTGTGAAGTATTCATGATGAGAAAGTCCGCGTCTGCCATTCAATCCATCAACTTCGCCACTTTCCGCATACACGCAAATAAAATCTATATCGGATGAAAAATTCAGCTCCTGACCGCCCCATTTTCCCATTGCTACAATACATAAACGCATCGGCTTACCATCGTCATAGCAAGGCGACTGGTATTTTTGTGTAAAACTGGTGTGCAAAAACTCGAGTACAAGATGCACACATTGATCGGCCAGATCTGACTGAGCGCGAAACACGCTCTGCCAATCAGCACGACCGGTCAGGTCATGCCAAAGAATACGGCAGGAGTGAATATTGCGATATTTGCGTAATTGTCGTTTGAATTCTGAATCTGATAATTTTGCATGATCCTTCAGTGCAGATGTATGCGGAAGATTTGCGAGATCAACTTGCTGCAAAGATGTTAACCATTGTCCGGACTCCAGGTTGTCTGCAATCACATCACTGTGTCTCTCCAACACACCTTCAATGTATGGACTGGCATGACACACATGTTCCAGTTCCACAGCTAAATTGTGTTGCGCAAACAGTTTGAGTAAGGAATCAGATGGCATGCCCACATTGTAGCCTAATCATGCATAAAAAAAGGCAAGTCGAATTGACTTGCCTCGGTTTTATTGTGAAACAGGATTTATTTAATTCCAGAATTTCCACCACGGTTTTTTAGCTTTTTTAGCTGTGGCCTCCTGGGCTTTCTCATTCAACTCTTTATCGGCGGCTTTGCCTTTTTCGGCATTAGCCATTGCCTGATCTTCCCCGCTTAACTTGTCGGCGGCTTTGCGCTCATCCTTTAAAGCTTTGCCTTCTTCCTTGAGCGCATCCAGTTCTTCTTTCTCATCCGACTTCAATGCGTCACGCTGTTCTTTGTATTCTGCCTTAATAGCCTGTTTCTCTTCTTTCATCGCTTCATGCTCGGCCTTACGTGCTTCTTTCATCGCTTCGTGCTCGGCCTTACGTGCTTCTTTTGCGGCTTTTTTATCAGCTTTGCGAGCTTTTTTCTCAGCCTTATGGGCTTCTTTTTCCGCATCACTCATATCGTCATCATACTCATCGTCGTCATGGTCGTCGTCTTCGTACTCATCATCATGGTCATCGTCTTCGTACTCATCATCGTCCTCGTCGTCGTCATCCATGTCGGATTTCATTTTGTCCTTTTTTTTGTGCATCATGGCCTCGGCTTTAGCCTTGCCTTTTTCCATGGCCTTGTTTTTGTTCTTCTCTTTTCCGGCCGCACTGACTGTGACCATTAATACGGCCGACAATAGCAAGACCAAAAAACGTTTAAAATAATTGTTCATAGGACAACCTCTCATGTGTGGGTTTTAACTACGGGAAAACAGCAAGCCCGAACGTCGAGCTATATTGCTGAGTGTGCACGCGATAGTCAAGAAAAAACCGTGTTAACAACTGTGATTCTGATATAAATCAGACACCTACAAGCGAATCCAATCACTGTAAGTATCTGGTTTTACTCGTTTTTTACTGAACGGCCGATGAATGATTTAACGATTCCATTGGAATGAGATTATCAGTAGGATTATATTGATCAAGAAAATCCGACACACTTTTCAAGAGTTCGAGTCGGGTCTCGCTACTCGACAACCAATGATCTTCTCCTTTGAGCGTGATCAATTCTGCTTGTTTTCCGGCTTTTCGCATGGCTTTTAACATGCGTTTACTTTGAACAATAGGAACGACAGTATCATCTTTCCCATGTAGCATTAAAAGTGGCGCCTTAAAGTTTGCAGCGGCATTCACCGGAGAAATTTTATTAAGTTTCTCTTTCTCCGATTTGGAGTTTCCAATAACACTATTCCAATAACTGACGACCCAGTGCCTTTTGCCTGAAGTATAGGCTTGATCTCGTAACATTTTAGGAATATCAGAGACTCCGGCAACAGCAACAACACAGCGATACAGATCAGGACTAAACGCGCCACCCGCCATTGCTGCGTAGCCTCCGTAAGAAGCGCCCACAATGCAAACGCGATCTGGATCAGCAGCACCAGTTTTGATCATTGCCAGTACGCCATCGGAAACATCGTCCTGCATTTCTTTGCCCCACTTACCTCGACCTGCAATTCTAAAATCATTACCAAAACCGCTGGACCCTCTGAAATTTGGTTGTAAAACCAAATATCCCTTTCGGGCTAAAAATTGTGCCCACCAGTCAAAACGAATACTGTCGTAACTTTCTGGGCCTCCATGAGGCATTACAATCATTGGTAATTTTTTTGCATTTTCCGAATTTAAAGGCTTGGTAATTATTGCACTGATAGAAAGACCATCACGTGCCTTGTACCTGATTGCCTTGACGGGAGCAATTTTATCTTTACTAACTTCGGGATAACCGGTACCTAATAAACTCACTCTTCTTTCAATTGAATCGAAAATCAGATAATTATCTGCCCCTTCATTCCCGCTAACCAGGATTACCGATCTGGATTTATCCGCCGTATTTGAAATAGGATGAATTTCGCTACCCGGATATAAATCCTGTATAGCGGCCATATTAGCCTGATGATTTTCATCCAGAAATTGATAACTCGGCAATAAGCCACTGTAGAGTATGCCGTCAAATTTTCTATTCAGCGAAGTGGTCAAGATACTTTGTATATCCGTTTTTTCCTCTTCAAACATCGGTCCTGTAATTGAGCCATCCGAGAGAGACATTGAATAAATTGCATCGGCATCCTGATAACTTTCACTGTAAATCAATGCGTCTTCACTATGATTGATCGCGAGGATTGAAATATCCGGAACATCGGTTTTTTTCGTATATATAGTTTTCCATTTCCCAGAAACCTTAGACAAAACACGATGCTCTTGTTCTCGTTCGCGATATTCCTCCCTGGCCAAAACTTTGCCCTGATCTCCTACGAACCAGTCGATCACATAATGATTACCTCTAGCGTGCAATAGAGCTCTTCCATTATCTATATTTACTCGCAATAGATCGTTTCTGGGTTCTGAGGCTCCAACATAAGCCGGCATGTACACTTCTTTTTTTTGTTCATTGATTCCCACAATTCGGCCTAAACCACTTTGCGCCTCATACAGATCTTTATAGCTTGTGGGCAACACTTTCATTTTTTTGGTTTTTAAATTAAACGATATTGCTGTGTCTTGCTCCCATTTGCCTCGAATCCTGAATGATCGTCGTGTTTTTGAGCTTAGTAATATGACATGTTCGTTGGTTGCAAAGTATACTGATCGGGCCTTTACTGCGCTTGCATCCACACCGGCAACCACCTCATTTTTTGCAATATTTACAATATAGAACGCATCACCACTATTCCCTCTTTTAATAAGGGCATAGTGTTTACCATCGGGGGAAATAGAAACGGACCGAATATCAGGCAAAAGGCCATAATCTTCGATGTTCAGAGCTGCAGCATTGTTTGTCGCCGCAATTAAAATTAATAAAGAGAAAAATATATTTCGCAAAGAATTGAGTTGTCGCATAATTTAATCCATTTTTTAATTATGTAGTAGTAATGATTAATTCAATAAAAGTGTAGCAAAGTATAGTTAGAGTTTCCTATGGGCTAACGGTTTTTATTAATTCTGTACCTGATTGATTTTGCATCAAATTCGCATGTTAAACTGAATATACAGAAATACAAGTAATTAGCACATAATTAATACAATGACAGAACATAGCGATTATTACTCACACGCCCGCACCGAATTAGTGGCTGAATTGCCTGACAATGCACAGAACCGGGTGCTGGAACTGGGTTGTGGCAGCGGTGCCACCTCGGGCCTGATCAAAAAGTCCGGTAAAGCCGTTGAGATCTGGGGCATTGAGAAATTTCCAGAGGCGGCGGAACGTGCCCGTAACAGGAATGTACTGGACACCTTGCTTGAAGGCGATGTAGAAAAATTGATTGACGAATTACCTAAAAATCACTTCACCCACATCATTGCCGGAGACGTACTCGAACATCTGGTTGATCCCTGGGATGTCTGCAAGCGATTAACACCATGTCTAAAACCCGGTGGTATTTTTATTTGCAGCATACCCAATATACGCAATCTCTCTTTTGTATTGGCCCTTTTATTCAAAAAGCGCTTTGAATACAAAGATTCGGGAGTCCTGGACCGAACACATTTACGCTTTTTTGCACGCAAGGATGTGCATGACCTGTTTGCTACTACAGGGTATACAGACATAAAAATTGGACCGGTACGCCCCAAGAAAAAACTTTCCTACAAACTCGGGAAAATCCTGTTCGGTGATCTATTGACCAAAGGATTTTTAGTCACGGCCACTAAAAAATAGTTCTTTCTGATATGCAACTCAGTATCATCATTGTGAATTACAAAAGCTGGATGCATTTATCCAAATTACTGGAGGGCCTGATCAATTGCCCGGAATTAAGCAATAATCAGTGGGAAATTCTGGTGGTCGATAATGCATCCGGTGACGGAAATCTGGATAAATTTCAACAGCAATATCCAATGGTGCAGTTTATTGATAATGGCGGCAACCATGGCTTTGCGCACGCCAACAACGTAGGTGTTGAGCATAGCAGAGGAGAATATTTGTTATTCATGAACCCGGACGTGGTGGCGTCACCGGATGCTGTACGACAGCTTTTCGACGAGAAGATCAGGCATCCGGAAATTGCCCTTTTAACCGCTTTGCAAATAGATTCCAAAGGACGTTTACAAAAGTCCTATGACCGTTTTCCGGATCTGATCACGTATTTTCGCACGGTGCGAAATCTTATGCGACGATTAGCTCCCAAGAAAAACCCTGACCCCAGGCAGCGCCATATAGGCATTCTTGATGTCGACTGGATCTCCGGGTCTCTGATTTTGATGAGTCGCAAAAATTTTGACCGCATTGGCGGTTGGAATGAAGACTACTGGATGTACGCAGAGGACATGGACCTATCCAAGCGCGCAGCCAATCTCGGTTTGCGTCGCGCGATCAGTGCCAACGCCGAGTTCATTCACACGCATGGAGGTGCAAGCAGAATTAACCCGGAGGTTACCCTGATCACCAAATCTGAAGTAATGAGATCAGCGCATGTCTATGTGCACAATCATTTCGCTGGACTGCATAAAACAGTCAATCACATCATACTGGTGTTGCGCAATATGTTTCCGCTCATGCTCGCCGGAATTTTGAATATTCTGACCCTTGGGCAAAGCAAGAAAATAAATCTGCGAGCGAAACTGTTCACATCCATGTTTAGTTATTACCTGTCCGTTGTAAAAAACGGTCATTGGTTAAGTGACCGCTCAGTAAAATTCAAGACCAGAGCATAACACCCTTTCATCGCCAAATGAAAGGGCTCTTAATAGCACTTTAATTTTATTGCTTTAATTATTTTTTCTTGAACAACAAGGTCATGCGATCCGATTCTCCGATAGCCAGAACCATTTCGCGTTTTTCCGGATCATCGCCTGTACCATTCATACTTGGCGGCAGACGCCAAACAACATCATCAGCATTTGGTTGATCCTTGGGATTGGCATTGATCTCGCTTTTGGCAAGCAGCTTGAATCCGGCCTCCTCGAACATTTCTATTACGTCCGACTGTTTCAAATAACCCCGACTGCCGTCCGCTTTATCATTTGTCGCATCTTCTTGTAAACGGTGTTGAACCACGCCAACCATGCCGCCCGGTTTGAGCATGTTGTAGGTGGCTTGCAATGCTTGGCTGCGCGTACCCGCTTCTGCCTCAAAGCGATTCAAATTATGCATGGCGCGAATAAACAGCACTCGGTCAAGGGTGCCACTCACTTCATCCGGCACACTGGCAAAAGTAAAACCTCGCGCTGCGACGCCATTATCGGTAAAGGTTTTCACCAGATCCGGAAACTGGTCCATTGCAGCTACTTGTTCGGCAATAAACTCTTCCGGGAAAAACCCAAACCTCGCCCACATATCGTCGTTGTAATTCACAGCATAGAGTGTCCCGTCCGTTCCAAGATAATCTGCAATTATGCGGGTATACCAGCCTCCTCCGGGAAGCACTTCACCAACTGTCATACCAGGCTCAACTTTGAAGAATGCCAAAGTTTGCACAGGATTACGATATTTGTCCCGCGCTTGTAGCTCAGCCGGCCGTTGTGTGACGATTTTCTGTAATGCATCGATATCAACATTGCTAGTAATTGATGCCTTGTCCTGCATACTTGTAGAAGACATGCAGGCACTGAGTGTGAATGACACTAAGATGGAAAGCACTATTTTAGATTTCATGGAATTCTCCGATCTATAAACTGGAATCGATATAATACTGTAAATTCTGCTCTCAATAATTAATTCTGGGAACAATAATATCTAATTAGCGTTTAAGCCATGACATTGAATATCAGAACACACCAGGCTGGTGATATTGGCTGGATCATTTCTCAACATGGACTGATCTATACCAGTGAGTTTGGCTTCGACCCGAACTTTGAGATTCATATTGCCAACAAGTTCGTTAATTTGTTTGGACCAGACTGCCCTGAATTTAATACCATCTGGATCATGCAGAGTAACGGTCAGCGTGCCGGCTCGATCGCGGTCTGGAAAAAATCTGAATCTATTGCGTTTATCAATTTTGTAATTCTTAAAAAAGAATTCCGGGGGCAAGGATTTTCCAGGTCATTACTGGATAAAGTCATTCAACATTGTAAACTACACAATTACAAAGTTGTTGAACTGGAAACCTACAGTTGCTTGGCCAGTGCAAGAGAGCTGTATAAAAAATACGGATTTGTTGTTATTCAGACCGATGAAAATATGGATGTTTTTGGGCAATCGCTCAACCGGGAGTTCTGGCAATTGACCCTTTAAAGACTAAGCACTTTGATTGCTGAAGGCTTGATACTCAATTTTTAATGTATCAAGCACATCGATCAATTCATTCGGGGAGTTATGCAGTACAAGTATTTTTGGTGCAAATGAATTTTTCGATTTGAAAAACACACTCACCTTTTCGGTTCCAATAGCAATTCCTTTCAGGCGTCGGTGCCATCTGTATTTCCAGCTATTATCAACACCCTGATAATAGCTGATCAGATCACCTTTGATCTCGTACTCAGCCTGATACGGCGCGACCCGAAACGCTTTTTTTAGCATGCGTTTGGCCAGGCGCAGTGAACCGCCAACCGCCAATTTATCGTTAAAGGCGTGAACTTTAATAGTTATTTTATTAAATAAAATAAATAACACAAAAGTTAGTATAAAAAATACGCCAAGACCAAATTGATAGCCTGTATCTGCCGCTTTGTCAGGCCCAATCAGGAGTAAAAGCAAGATCAACACCAGACCAATGGCACTTGCAATCAATCCAATCCAGCGAAGGAGCTTGAAAACCTTTAACAAGGCCGGATGGCCAAACCAGGCCTGGTTATAGCGCAGTCGTTGCTGAACAAGAATGTGGTGAATATCCTGCTCGGCCTTTTCAAGAAAACTCTTGTTGATACAACATCGTATTTGATGCGTTGACATGACCATCCGTATTATATTGAACCGGGTTTTAGTTAATCCCGATAAAGATTTCCACTAAATCGTGTTTGACCGTTTATTTCGACCCGCACCTGATCATTCTCTTTTGGGGAAACGCCGTTGTACGCTTCCTTGATCCGGATTTGGCTAGAGAGCTTGTCTTTACTCAAACGATGAACACTTTCATCATTCACAAAGATCTCCAGACTATTTAATGGCTCGTCTGTTTCGAGATCGAACTCCAGTTCAATAAGCTCACCTTTCTTTTTAAGGGACTTGAATTCCAGCTCACCGCGGCCAAGACCCTGTTGTAAGGGAAATTTCACTTCGTACTCAAACAGAATACGGTCGCCTGTTACAAACAAAAATCCGATGAACAGAATCAACCAGATGTACCAGGGAATCGACCCGAGAAACGAAAATATTTGATTAATATCCATAAATGTCACCTATAAGGAAAAATTAAAGCGCCATGCCGCTGACCATCTGCATCAAGCTTGCACACAAAATCGCGCCATAGGTTCCTAATGCATAACCCAAGACCGCCAATAGCACACCGACTGGTGCCAGCGCAGGATGGAATGCCGCAGCGACCACCGGGGCGGATGCGGCGCCGCCAATGCTTGCCTTGCTGCCCACGGCAACAAAAAAGAATGGCGCACGGATCATTTTAGCCACAATAAATAACAGCACCACATGAAATAACATCCAGATAATACCGACCAAAAACAGTAATGGCGCATCGGCGATCTGGAAAATATCCATTTTGGTACCAATGATCGCGACCAGCAAAAAGATGAACACGGTGCCAAGTTTTGAGGCACCCGCCCCTTCGTATTGTCGCATGCGGGTAAAACTCAACACCAGTCCGATGGTCGTGGAGGTAACCACGATCCAGAAAAAGGAATTACCCAAAATAGTGTCCTTGATTGCCGGGAATTGCTCCACTAAGGTAGACATACCTGCTGCAACCGCATGTGAAACGCCGACAGCACCAAAAGCAATCGCCATAATCACCATGAAATCCATACTCGAACTGACGCGTTCGGTTTGCGCCGTGTAGTTGGCCATTTTATTTTTCAATCTCTCGATGGCACTGGAATCGGCCTTTAGCCATTTATCCAAAGGTTCAGGTTTACCGGCGCCATAGAGCAAGAAGATCATCCAGAGATTGGCAACCACGATGTCGATAGCGACCATTGCAGAATAGCGTTCAGGGTTATAACCGTACAATTCCAGCATCGCAGTCTGGTTTGCTCCGCCGCCGATCCAGCTTCCTGCCAGGGTCGCAAAACCGCGCCACACGGCATTCATGCCTTCCCCGCCCACTGTTTCCGGACTGAACAAAGACATGATAAAAATTGCGAATGGCCCGCCCAGAACCACGCCAACCACAGCCGTCAGGAACATGATCAAGGCCTTGGGACCGAGACCAAGTATGGCCTTCATATCAATACTCAATGTCATTAAGACGAGTGCGGCTGGCAAAAAATAATCTTTGGCGATCGGCCACAAATTGGATCCTTTGCTGGAAATAATGCCAAAGGTATTAAACAGGGATGGCACCAGGTAGCAGACCAGAATGACTGGTACAAAAGTATAAAATTTATGCCACTTGCCACCCAGGCTATGGGTGTAAAAAGCAATTCCGAGAACCGCAACCAGTAAACCGAAGACTATGGCGTCGTTAGTGATCAAAGGTGATGGCATGAACTCCCCTTATGTTATTTTTATTAATAGAGTGTGTCGAACTGGCAACGTCGTTGTCATTTATTTTTGCTATCCCATTTGCATGATTTCTGCCACCACCAAAGTACCTTCAATATCCAGAAAAGGACAGGCCTTGGCCATTTCAAGTGCTGCATTCATATCACTCGCTTCCAGTATAGTAAAGCCGGACTGCCCCTCCAGACCGCCCTCACTCACGCCGTCTTTGGTGAGAGTTTTACGTTGCCCCATCGGATTCATGGGACTAATCGCGGCATCGCCCAATGAACCCAACCAGGCTTGATATTCCTGAAAGTGTTTTTTACCCTCTTCGGGGGTTTCGGGCTTGTTGCCACCGTGGTATGTGAGAATAAATTTTGGCATGTGTGACGCTCCTGATTGAATTATGCCCAAGACATTACCTTGGCCTGATATAGATAGTATACTCTTACACCCAAAATTACTGCCCGAAATGGTTATCACCACATGTTAGACGCTTTTTTTAAACCCGGCTGGCAGAGTAAATCTGTCGAAAAACGCATAGAATCGATCGCGGAACTGGACAGCTCACAATCCGACGGTCCTGCCATACTGGAAACCCTGGTAAAACAAGACCCTGATGCCAGTGTGCGCGATGCCGCATTAGCCCGGATTGAGGACCCTGGTGTAATTTTTAAGCTTAGTCAGGATCATTTCGACACCAATATCCGGTTTAAAGCCGAAGAACGATTTGCCCAACTCATCGGTCACGACACCAAGCTCAGCGAAAACCAGTGTCGAGACATTGTAAAAGAACACGCACAAACTAATACCAGCTTTATCAAGTCTTGCCCGCATACTGCTTTACGCGTGGAACTCTTACAGGAATTATCAACGGAAGAACAAGTCAATTTATTGCCCTCGATAGATTTTAGCGAAACCCGCGCCTACATCGCCGAAAATATACAGACAGTCAAACTACTGGAAAAAGCCCGCAAAGTACTTAAAGGCAAAGACAAGAACGCTGAAAAGATTATTAAAGCAAAGATCGATGCACAACGTGCCGAATTAAAACATGCCGAAGAAAGCCAGGAGACTGCAGAAACTTTATGCGACACCATAGAATATCTCGCCGGACATCCGGAATGGCGAGACGATTTCAGTGCGCGATTTAATATTTGTAAACGTCGTTGGGACGCCATTGACAGCAAACCTTCGGACTATCTGGTTCAGCGCTTTGATAGTGCTTTTAAAGTTGTGTCGAAAAAAGTCAAACTACATAAGGACGTAACCGAAGCACATAAAGCACAAGATGCCCTGGTTAAAAAATTACACAAAGAATGTGCGCGTCTGGCCAAATTGTCACTGGCTGAACTTGCAGAAAACAAATCCGTGGTAAGTAAGTGTTTACAAGAATGTCGTCAAGCCTGGAAAGAACAGTCACATATAACAGCACCGGATGCGGCACACACCAAAGCATTCCGCACCGCTCAGGAGTCCCTTGCATCAGTGGTCACATTTTGTGATCTCATCAGCACGCAAAACCCGGATCAGGAAAAGGCCAGCCTTTCTGAACTCAAATTACTCGACAAACAGATTGATAATACATTGGCCACCTTACATTGGCCTGCTGCTTATCCCGAATTTACCGCCAAACATGAGCTGCTCCAGCATCAGGAAAAGTTACGTGAACGGCGCGGCGAGTTACAACTTTCCGATTCTGAAAAACTGGAAAAACTGCACAAGCGCATCAATCGCCTGGCCGGCTCGACCAAACGTGGAAACCTCGCTCGTGCCAAAGGCGAATTGTCTGCGCTGATAAAAGCCGTGAGCAAATACACAGGCAAAGACCGTACAGCACTGGATGAACGCCTGGAAAAAGCCACCATTGCTATCGACAAAATGGCCGACTGGAAAGATTTTGCCACCGAACCTAAATACATCGAGTTGTGTGAAGCCATGGAAAAGCTGGTCGGCTCCAAAAAGCACCCGGACAAACTCGCGAAAGAAATTTCCAAGCTACAGGAAAAATGGAAAGCCCTGGGACACTCGGAAAGCGCAGACGATCACTGGGATCGTTTTAAAGCCGCAGGTGATAAAGCCTATGCGCCGTGTGACGAGTTTTTCAAACAACGTCATGCCACACGACGCAAAAACCTTGAACAGCGTGAACAGTTTGTTTTACAGCTCAAGGAGCTTTTAAGCAAAACCGATTGGGAGGGCGATGTCGATTACAAAAATGTTGAAAAAACCATGCGCCATTTAAGTAATGACTGGCAAAAGATCAAAGACGTTGAGCAAAAAGCGGGGCAAAAACAATGGAAACGTTTACGCAAGGTCAAATCCGCAATTTTTGAAAAACTCGACGTGGTCTATGATGCCAATATCGCACTTAAGAATGAGTTGATTGAAAAGGCACGTGGCCTTATCGACGCCGAGGTCAAGGAAGACAGCATTAAAAAACTCCAATACATCCAAAAGCAATGGAAAACTGTCGGTGTTACGCGTCGCAAAGACGATCAAAAAGCCTGGAAACAGTTCAAGTCGGCCACTGATGCGGTGTATGAAAAAATTCAGGGTATACGTAAAGAAAAGCGCGCCAAAGAAGACGAGCATTTGAACGGCTATCGCGATATCAATAAGCAGATTATAAAAATTGCCAGGACTGCCAAAGACCTGGCCAGCGCGGACTCGGAATTCGAACGCCTGCAAAAAGAGTATAAGGAATTGCCGCCATTCCCGCGTGGACTACCGGAAAAACTGGTCGAAGGCATTGCCAAAGACCATAAACGCGCCTGTGCTGATTTCAACAAATCCAGAGACCGGATAATTGCCAAAGGCAAATCACAGGCTTTGGACAATCTCGCCAAAAAGGCCAGTCTCTGTGCACAACTGGAAGCATTACCAGCCGACACAGATGATGAATTTATTGCAGAATTGACCAGCAAACTTGAGGCACTGGAAATATCCGATAATGTGCTGCGCAAGCGTTTTGCGAAACGACTTGCCGCCGCCAGAGAAACGGATCGCAGCAAGTATTCCGAGCCTCGGAAACTTATGTGTATAGATCTGGAAATTTTATTAGGCGTAGACAGTCCGGCTGAAGACAAGGCTCAGCGTATGAAAATCCAGTTAGAACGCATGCAATCAGGGGGAATTGGACAGGCTCGTGTGGATAAAGCGGAGGCATTGAAAAAAATGCAACTTGACTGGTATTGTTTGCCGGGTGCTGAAGCGGAGATTCAAGATAAACTGGACAATCGCTTTATTCAATTAGTCAAGAAAAAGTAAGTCGTCGCTGAATTTTTCGACTCAGGCAAAACAGGTTTTGAGCTCTTATTCCTTACTAATGCGATCTTCGCGGGTAATTTTGCCCTTTGGTACCTTGCCTAGCAATATAAATGGAATGCCTTCGGGGCGGATCAGTAAATTCAAACAAAGTGTAGCAAACGTCTCGCCATTGAATAATTCGATATTATCAACTTGAAATAGTTGTTGCACTCTGGCAAATTTTTTAGCATGGCCGGCATCAACAAGTTCATTGGTAGAATTTACGCCATAGGTTTGAGTAAGTAAATTTTGATAAGCAATCTGAACTTGCATTAAAACCGAGTGAATATTTTGTGAGGCCATCTCACTCTCGAGTCCGATAGTTAAAAATTTATGCGTATCGTGATAGATACCTATCTTCACATCCAGGCCGATACTATTTTTCAGATTGGTGTAATCAAAAATTTGATTATTCTTGATCAGCAAAGAGTACTCATCGAGCATCGGTATAACCACATCGCTGTCGGAATTATCTTTGCTTAATTGTGTGCGGTGTAAATCCGCATTATTGGAAATTGGAAGTTTAATCATTACATGTTCTCGTAAAACTAAAAATCCATTTCAACATCACTCCCTGTTATTTTTGTTGTACTAACTTATATCAGCACTCTAGATGGTGTTGCTTTGTCGAAAATTTAAACATTGTTAAATACCAAAATGAACTTATATTAAATATTGTGAATTTATTGAAAACTCATTCAAAATCAATCATTTATATGATAAATACAAGTGTGTCTGAAGTGCCGCAATTCTTGAAAATTTACATTCGTGTATTTTTTAATGCTCGAACTAAAATGCTATTCCGCAATTTTGGCTATTAAACCGTCAGGCGATTTTGCCTGCTGGTCTAAGTCCCTGTTTTTATTGACTCTTTCAAAAAAAATAGAAACCTGAAATTTTTTATCAAAAAGCCCTTGAAAACCAAATGGCCAATACCCAAGTATTTTAGCGTCTGAAAATTTCACAATTTTCTGACAACTTAATTGTATTTAAGCCTTTTAAAGGCAAGCGTAAATTCATGAATAGAATTAAGGAGTACAAGCAATGCTAAGTAAATTTATTTCTAAAATATGTCTACTACTTTGCTTAAGCTTATTGTCGCTTGGCGCAATACCAGCAAACTTTGCCGCCACTACACTGGCTATGGCAAATTCTGTTAGTACTGATGTAAAAGCCGGCTACACAGATTCCTCTCAAAATGCTGAATCACAGGATGCAGCACAAAATGAGAAACGCAAAGTAGTTATTGCCGAAGCCGTTAACGCTCTCGACGAAACGCATGCCGCAATCAGTGCGCTTGAGAAACAAGATTCCAAGGCTGCACTTGAAGCACTGGAACGTGCAAGTGGCAAACTCAATATTGTACTGGCACGTGAACCGGAACTCGCTTTGGCACCTGTGGACATTGAAACCAATGTGATCGATGTGGTAACAGGCATTGAATCAGTGAAAGCGGTCCGGGCACAAGCAGAAGAAGCCGTCAAGCAGGGTCATTTACAAAGGGCACGTCGCCTTTTGGAGAATCTTGCCAGTGAAAGTGTGTTGAGCGTATCTAACTTGCCTCTAGCCACCTATCCGGATGCGATTAAAAATGCCGTACGTTTAATCGATGAGGATAAACCGGAAGAAGCCAAATTTGCCTTGCAAACCGCTTTAAACACCCTGGTGGTGAACAAAACCGTAATGCCGCTTCCGGTAATGACCGCTGCCAGTTTGCTTGAAGAAGCCGAATCTCTTGCAGAAAAAAATGAACGCAGCGAAGAGGAAAGCGAACGCTTGAGCGAAGTGGTCGATATTGCTCGCGCTGAGCTCGAATTTGCCGAAGCACTTGGCTATGGCACCAACAAGGACTTTAAAGACATGTACAAACAACTCGACATGATCAATCAAAAAACCGCTGGAGGTAAATCCGGTACCGGGTTTTTCACCAAACTCAAAAAACAATTGAGTGAGCGCATGAATAATTCGGATCAGGTTTCCTGAAGCAGGTGTAAATTAGTTAATAGTCATTGAACAAATAGATTTTCTGGAGGTATTCAGTATGCAATTATCGAAATTCAAACCCTGGAACTGGTTCAAGAACGAACAGGAGCAAGAAAAAGCCATAAATCCGGTGCTTGCCCGGAATGAGCTGAGCCCAATCATGCAATTACATTCCGAGATCGACAGAATGATCAATCAGGTTTTCCACGATTTCAGTATGCCATTGGCCACTGATACAGGCGGCTTGTTGTCAGGTGCTTCTGGATTGTTCAAACCCAGTGTCGATATCCATACCAAAGCCAATAAATACCAGTTGCTGGTTGAAATTCCGGGTGTGGATGAAGACGCCATTGAACTGGAACTGGTGAATGATACTTTAGCCATAAAAGGTGAAAAAGAACACAGCCACAGCCAGGAGGAAGCCGACAACTTTATTGTTGAAAGAACATATGGATCTTTCCAAAGGTTGATCTCACTGCCCGATGATGTGGATAAAAACAATATTCAGGCAAGTTTCAAGAATGGTGTTTTGAACATTGTTCTGCCGCGTGTAAAACAGTCTGAAGCACACAAAGGCAAAATAATCGATATCAAAACCGCTGCCTGATGAGTTAAAAAGATTTTTGTGAGTGAAGTGAAATTGTCTGCGGCGCCTTGTCCATACACCCTGTAAATCCTCTAACTGACCTAGCCTCGGGACAAGGCGCCAAAGACTTAGACACTAATCGCTGAGGCAATTAAATAGAGAAATTTACTTATTGTGAGTTTTAATGAGACGTAGTTTTTCACGCTCTTCAGAACGTTCCCAATAATCTTTACCGTCTTTTTTACCTTTAGGTTTTTTACCAATAACCAGATAAGGTTCGCCTCCGGCACGCACCAGAAAATTCAAACAAAACAACCCGGTTTCTTTAGACTGGGCAAACTGGATCTTGGGCACCTCGAATAACTGTTGGCGACGCGTGAATCGCTTGTTATAGCTAGAAGCAACAAAATCTTCAGTAGACTTTACCGCAAAATTTTCCAGCAGCAGTTTTTCGTAATAGGATTGAACCCAGGAAAGTACTTTCTCGACATTCTCAGTCGCAACATCCGGATTAATGCCTTTGGTTATATAGTCATGGGTGTCTTGATAAAAACCAAGCTGCAAATCCACTTTGTAGAGATGGCCCAAATTACTGTAATCCACTACACGGCCGTTTTTCACCAGTAATGCGAAATCGTCTGGCGGTAATGTATCGGCCTTAGAACCGTGTTTAAACAATTTTTTAAACGTTCCGGTGCTTTGGATCTTATCCTGGATTTTTGAAACGAGATCTTTGATCATTGCGTTGTAGTGCGGTTGAACTAGTCCCTGTATAGTTTGAATAATCCTGTGAATATCAATCTATTGTAACCATGCGCGGTAAATTCTCAAAGTTTTCAATGGTTAATTTTTATTAAATACCCGGGCTATTCTTTAGCTTTTGAAAGAATCCACATACATCCCGATATGGCCTCTTTTGAGTTGGGCATCGGTTTTTTCCCAATAATCCACGCCAGACTTTTTACCTTTAGGGGGTTTACCAATCACCATAAATGGCTTGCCCACAGGACGTAATAACAGATTTAAACACAGTTCGGTTTCGGTGCTTTGCGTGGTAAAACTCAGCCCAGTGACACGAAACATTTTTTGTAGCCGCTGGAACTCGGTTTTGGAATACATGGCTAAAAATTCATGCGTGCAACGAGTATTATATTTTTCGTTTAGTAACTCACGATACACCGGGCCGATGCTATCCAGTACCCGATGTATGTTTTCCGTGGCTATATACATTTCCAAACCCCGGGTTAAATACATCTGGGTATCTTGGTAAATGCCTAGTTTTAGCCCTTCGCTAAAGTCAGCACAATATTTTGTGTAATCAACAATTCGCGTGTTCTTGGCGAGCAGGTCAAATTCGTCGGCGCTTGGTGTCAGGCCTTCTTGATCGATTCCCAGACGCTGACCAATATATTCTTTAATTTTTGTGGCGTCGTGTAAACCGGTAATCAGTTTTTTGAGCATTTTAATTCAACCTGTAATTAAAAAACTCCCTCTTGTTCATCTCCAGCCCTGATACTTTATTTATATATTAAAAACCTTTTTAATATGAATTAGATTTATCATATATAAAATGTGAAAAATTGTAAACCGCACCACAGGATCAGCGGCTCTAGAAACACTTAAATGACGCGCAAATCCGCTTTATGGGGAGGTTCTAACTTCGTTGCACCACAGCATGTACCGCTATTGTGACGCTTGCATCTTGCTGATTTTTAACAATAATCCCTGGTTTTCTCGTGGATGTGTAGTGAGCAAGATACACGTCATTACCTGGTTTTACCCGATTGTAAAAATTTCATTGTAAGTGAGCTGATGAAGGCGCAGGCTTACTCGGCTAAAGAGCGTATTCAACAAGATTACACAATAACCAAATAACACATTGCAACGAAAATGTTGCTGCACGGAGTTGGGAACATGAAAAAAAATTCTTTTACACAAGCTTTTATTTTATTTATCACCGTATTGGCATTCAGTTTTGTGCATGCCGAAGAGGCAATGCCACCACCGGATCAGAATGTAGCCGAGGCTTGGTATGTAACACCCAAAGCCGGTATGGCCAGTGAGTTTGAGCAAGCCTTCAAAGACCATATGAAATTTCGTAGCAGCAAGAACGATCCCCGACATTGGGATACTTATACCCCGTATGTAGGCGACAAAATGGGTTTCTATGTAGTGCGTACCTGTTGTGTGAAATGGGCCGATCTGGACACCTATATGCAATGGCAAAATGAGGCCGGCACCCAAAAACACTGGAACGAGAATGTCGACCCATTTGTAGCGAGTTATTCACACGCTTTCTTCAAAATGGATTTTGAAAATTCCAATTGGGGTCCCGGGGTGGAATACAACTTTGTGGGCGTAACCCAGTTCAAGCCTAAGCGTGGCTCGGGTGAAACCATTAATGCTTTGATCAAGGAAATGAGTATGCATGCCAAAGAAGGGGGCTGGCCGCGTAACTGGTCCTGGTCCTGGAAGATCGGAGGCAAAGGTGGCTTATCCCTGGTCACGCCAATGAAAGGCATGGCAAACATGAAGCAGGACCCGCCCTTTGGCAAATTCCTGGCTGAAAAAATGAAATCGGAGAAAAAAGCCAAAGCCTTGTTGGACAATTTCAATGCACAATTTGAGTATTCAAAATACATGATCGCTTATCATCGCAAGGATATGTCGATGAAAATGAAAGCCAAATAAGATTTTTCAGCAAATAAAAACTGGCCAGGGTATTCCTGGCCTTTTTATTTCCCGAAATACAAGTAATAAATCAGGATAAAGCATGAGTCATTTTATTTTTAGCATTCCCGCAAGCGCGATATTCCCTTATCATGCAATCCAGTATTCAAATCAGAATTCAAATCAGAATTCAAATCAGAATTCCAATCAGGATTCAAACAAGGTTTCAAATGGGACGTTACCGACCGCCACAAGCAATGCCATCGGCTTATATCACGCCGGAAGGCTTTGCTGCATTGGAAAAAGAAGCCAAAGAGATCTGGATACGCCGGCGTGATGTGGTTAAGGCCTTGTCCGAGGCGGCCGCTGAAGGTGACCGTTCGGAAAATGCCGAATACATTTATCGCAAAAAAGAACTCCGCGGACTCGATCGGCGAATTCGCTATTTGCAAAAACGCATGCCGGACCTGACCGTGGTCGAAGCGCGCGACGATACCAGTAAGATCTTTTTTGGTGCCTGGGTGGATTTGGAGAATGAAGCTGGCGAGACCGTCACTTATCGCATTGTTGGTGCCGACGAGATCAATCCGAAGCTCGGTTACATCAGCCTGGATTCACCGATGTCGAAAGCGCTACTCGGTAAACAACTGGACGACGAGATCAGTTTAGAGATACAGGAGAAACAGCTGGTGTACTGGGTGGCCGGAATACGCTACAAATAGATTATTCTTTTGGCGTGAACAACATCGTTACCTGATCAGGTAATAACAGGTCATGCACAAGATCACCCTTTTGTCGCGTCCAGATGGCCCGGGCATTTTTGAGCTGGTCGCCATCCACAATTCCAGACCACGCCACTGTTTCATTATTCTCAATTACGGCCGTCGCGGCAAAAGCCATACCGCCTTCCACTGCAAGCGTCTCATAGGGGGCGGTGTCTTTGCTACCTTTCGCTTCCCAAACCAGCATGCCATCATCAAATGAAAGTGTGCCTTTGACACTGATCAAACCCATAATGCCTTTGGCACGAATAGACCCGTCATATGACTGTCCATCGAGTGTATGGGAAACTTGCATGGGTTTGTCCGGGTCAGACGAGACCAATAGCGGCTCACTATTACCGGAGTGCTGATTACCAGTGGAACACGCCGAGAGCATGGCCAGAGAAACAAGCATGGGAAATAATTTTCTCATGACTCGATAATAGCCTGAAATACTATAATTTCAAGGCACAAAACCGGAGTTTCATATTGTGATACTGTGAGCTGCATTTATCGTAACTTTTCAATTACTAAAAAAAAGCCCCTCGAATTTCATCGAGAGGCTTTTGCATGAATCGGATGATTCAGAATAAACGGGATGTAAAACTTACATCATGCCGCCCATTCCTCCCATGCCACCCATGCCGCCCATGCCACCCATATCTGGCATTCCACCACCGGCATCACTATCATCTTTAGGTGCTTCAGCAACCATTGCTTCGGTGGTTAACAACAAACCGGAAACCGAGGCTGCATTTTGCAGAGCAGAACGAGTTACTTTGGTTGGATCCAAAATACCCATCTCCAGCATGTCACCATATTCGCCAGTAGCGGCGTTATAACCATAAGAACCTTTACCGGCAACAACGTCATTTAAAACAACAGACGCGTCACTACCCGCATTACTTACGATCTGACGTAATGGCTCTTCGATAGAACGACGCAGAATTGAAATACCAACGTCTTGATCAGCGTTATCGCCTTTCAACGATGTTAAGGCTTTCAAAGTACGGATCAAGGCAACACCACCACCAGGAACCACACCTTCTTCAACCGCTGCACGCGTGGCATGCAAAGCGTCTTCAACACGGGCTTTTTTCTCTTTCATTTCAATTTCAGTAGAAGCACCGACTTTAATTACGGCAACACCACCAGCGAGTTTCGCAACACGCTCCTGAAGTTTTTCTTTGTCGTAATCTGAAGTAGCCACTTCAATTTGAGAACGAATTTGATCAACACGATCTTTAATTCCGGCTGTATCACCCGCACCATCAATTACCGTGGTGTTGTCTTTGGTGATCTGTACTTTCTTGGCCGAACCCAGCTCTTCCAATGTGGTTTTCTCTAAGGACAAACCGACTTCTTCAGAAACTACCGTACCACCCGTGAGGATTGCGATGTCTTGCAACATGGCTTTACGACGATCACCAAAGCCCGGCGCTTTAACCGCAGCCACTTTCACGATACCGCGAATGTTGTTGACCACCAGAGTAGCCAAGGCTTCGCCATCGATGTCTTCGGCGATGATGAGTAATGGACGACCAGACTTAGCCACGGCTTCCAGTACCGGGAGTAATTCACGGATGTTGGAGATTTTCTTGTCGTGCAACAAGATCATCGGATTCTCTAACTCAGCACTCATGCTTTGCTGGTTGTTAATGAAGTAAGGCGAGAGGTAACCACGATCAAACTGCATACCTTCAACGGTTTCCAGTTCGTTATCCAGACCAGAACCTTCTTCAACCGTAATAACACCTTCTTTACCCACTTTTTGCATGGCTTCGGCAATAATGCCACCGATCTTCTCATCGGAGTTTGCCGAGATAGTACCAACCTGGGCAATGGCTTTATCGTCTTCACAAGGCTGGGATAATTTTTTCAATTCTTCCACTGAAGCGATCACCGCTTTATCAATACCACGTTTGAGATCCATCGGGTTCATACCCGCAGCAACCGACTTCAAGCCTTCACGCAAAATTGCCTGAGCCAGAACCGTTGCCGTGGTGGTACCATCACCTGCCGTATCGGAGGTTTGCGACGCCACTTCTTTAACCATTTGAGCGCCCATGTTTTCAAAACGATCGGCAAGCTCGATCTCTTTAGCAACCGACACACCGTCTTTTGTGACAGTTGGCGCACCAAAACTTTTTTCTAATACAACATTGCGACCCTTGGGACCCAATGTAACTTTTACCGCATTGGCGAGAACATTCACGCCACGGACCATACGCGAACGCGCATCATCACCAAATTTGACTTCTTTTGCAGCCATGTTGAAATTCCTCTAATTAACTTTAAATTTTGAATCTTCTAAATGGGTTCCTGCCTGCGCAGGAATGACATTTGAAATGTCACTTAACCCAGGACCGCCAATACGTCTTCTTCACGCATGACCAGATATTCTTCATTATTGAGTTTGACCTCGGTACCGCTGTACTTGCCAAACAATACGGTGTCGCCCACTTTGAGTTCCAAAGCACGAACGCTGCCGTCTTCCAGAATCTTGCCATTGCCGACTGCGGTCACTTTGCCGCGGGAAGGTTTTTCAGTTGCCGAATCCGGAATAATGATGCCACCTGCGGAGGTTGCTTCTTCTTCCAGACGCTTGACGATCACGCGATCATGTAGCGGACGAATATTCATTGATATAACTCCTTGAATTATATGTAGTTTATTTAAATTACGGGGTAACTGGTGAGAGACCACTTTTAGCACTCTCTCGTGATGACTGCTAATGTTAGGTCGGGATGCTCAAAAGTCAAGGTCTCACCAAAAAAATAACTCCTTTTCAGTCCAGCCAGGCTGAAGTCAACCCCATAGGTCGAAATAAAGTCGCCACAATTCCTGCAAGGCTAAAGTCGATCAAAGTTGTCATACCGCGGTTTAACAGCGGTATCTGAATCGAAATTAGTGTGGATGGATCCCGCGGTCAAGCCGCGGGATGACAGGGTTGAGGGGTGTGATGACGGCATTCTCAAAATATGCTGTCTTTCCTGCGAAGGCAGGAATCCATAAAAACCCATGGACCCCGGCCCAAAAGAAAGCCGGGGTGACGATATGAAGAAGCCGTCTTTCCTGCGAAGGCAGGAATCCATACAAGCCCATGGATCCCGGTCTGCACTGAACTTAGGCTAATAAGCAAATAAACATGAAATCTTTATACCGGTTCGAGTGTCTCTACTATATATGTACACCAATGGCTTATATTTGCATACATGTGTTTTAAATTTACTCTCCCGCGGCTTGACCGCGGGATCCAGATCAAACTTAAGATTTTCCTTTATGAATAGCGCAGTAAAGTGAAACAAACCAACAATTACCATTACAATACGCCTCTAAAACCATATAACCAGAGCATCATGCACAAAACCTTCCTCAAATCCTTACTGACTTTAAGCGCCCTACTAAGTGGTTTTATTGCCTTGCAAGCCGCTGATCCCTTACCGGTCGATCAGGCCTTTCCGCAAGAAGTGGCGGTACAAGACCAGCACATTTCGCTCAAGATCTCGATGCGGGATGACTACTATCTTTACAAGCATGCCTTTGGTTTTGACATCAACGGTGATCCGGCTGCGGTGGGTGCGGTGGATTTCCCCCCGGCAATTGAGGCGTATGACGAGTTTGTGGGTGATACCGAAATTTACGCCGAAGACCTGGAATTACTCATCCCGATTCGAAACACCCAAGCCACGGCCAGCGATTTTATTTTTACCTACAATTTCCAAGGGTGTTTGACCGATAGCATTTGTTATCCACCAACCACACGCAATGTGGTGCTGGATGCCGGTGGCGGGGTCAGTTACGTTGGCACGCCGATTCCCGAAGATGAAAAATCCGTAGCCGGCGAGATCGAAGCCGCCTTCGCCAATGCCCCGCATGGTCTGGATGCAAGTGATGCAGTCCCTGATTCAAACACCAGCGCCACACCAGGTGAGACTGGCGATCTGGTGGACCTGTTTGGTGGCGGGACCCACAGCCAGGATGAGATCCTTCCGGTCGATAAAGCTTTTCAACTGACGCTGGACGTAACTGACGACGGTTACCTGAACGCCAACTGGTTTGCCGAACCCGGTTATTACTTGTATCAAAACAAACTGACCTTTGAATCAAACAACCCCGAGGTGGTACTGGGTCAGCCGCTGTTTCCCAAGGCGAAATTAAAAGACGATGAGATCTTTGGCGAGACCCCGGTGTATTTCGGGATGGCGAATATTCGTATACCGATCATCGAGCGACCCGCGAGTGCCACGAAACTTACCTTGATCGCGAATTACCAGGGTTGTAAAGAAGACAGTATTTGTTATCCGCCGTCGGTCACCGAGGTGGAAGTCAATCTACCCGCCGGAACCGCCGCAAAGAGCGGTGAATATCAGGACACTTACACTGTAATTCCGGCCGAAGCCGAACACGAATCTTTGGCCAAGCGTTTCGCCTCCAAAAACCTGTTACTCAGTGCCCTGCTCGCCTTTGGTTTTGGTGTGCTGTTAACCTTTACCCCCTGTGTGTTGCCTATGGTGCCGATCTTGTCGGGCATCATTACCGGCGGCGATGAGAAAACCGTCAGTACCCGCAAGGCCTTTAACTTATCTGTGATCTATGTGTTGTCGATGGCCCTGGTATTTACCCTGGCCGGGATCATCACCGCCAAACTCGGACAAAACCTGACCGCAGCTTTCCAGCACCCCGCCGTGATCATTGCCTTTGCCTTGATATTTTTAGTGTTGGCCTTATCGATGTTCGGTTTATTCGAGATCCAAATGCCGGCCAGCGTACAAACCAAACTGGCTGAAATGAGCAACAAACAAGAAAGCGGGCATTATCTCAGTGCCGCGATCATGGGCTTTTTGTCCGCCCTTATCGTCGGTCCGTGTGTGACCCCGCCGCTTTCTGCCTTGCTCTTGGTGATCGCTGAATCCGGTGACGCCGTGAAAGGTGGTGTGTCTTTATTCGCTCTAGCGTTGGGCATGGGCTTTCCATTGATCATATTCGGTACCTCGATGGGTAAAGCCTTGCCGCACGCTGGCGCCTGGATGGAGCATGTGAAAAACTTCTTTGGTCTGTTGATGTTGGGACTCGCGGTGTGGATGCTCGAACGCATCTTGCCGCCATCGGCAACCTTGTTACTGTGGTCTTTACTGGCCCTGTTAAGCGCGGTGTTTGCCGGACTGTTCAAACCGCTCACCACCAGCAGCGGTTTAATACAGCAAATATTCAAAGGCTTGGGTCTGTTAGCCTTGTTGTATTCCGGACTGTTACTGGTTGGCAGTTTAACCGGCGCCAAAGATCCTTTGCGTCCGCTGAATAACATCGCACTGGGCAGTGCATCGATCGAACACCGTGAATTGCCATTCAAGCGTATAAAAAGCCAGGATGATCTGCAACGTGAGCTGAGAATGGCCGCAAGCCAGAACAAGTCGGTATTTCTGGATTTTTACGCCGACTGGTGTATTGCTTGTAAAGAAATGGAAAAATACACGTTTGAAAAAGCCTCGGTACAAAACGCCTTGGCCGGTTGGGTTTTATTACAAGCCGATGTGACCCCGAACGACGACATCGACAAAGCCTTACAGCAATCCCTGAATATTCCCGGTCCACCGGCCATGTTATTTTTTGATAACACTGGCAAGGAAATCTCGGCCATGCGTTTGTATGGCTTTAAACCCGAATCCGAATTTTTGGCGCACCTCAAACGTATGCCAAAATGATTTTAAAATTTATCCTTCTGCATTTTCAAATAATTTTAGTTTGTTGGTTCAATCCATGAAAGTAATAAAAGACATCAGCCTGATCGGTTTGTTAATGCTGGCCTCGGCATTAGCCGGTTTTGGCGTGTATAAATATGTAATACAGCCCCAGCCTGAACAGGCCGCAATGCAAGGAAATGATAAGCCCGGAGATAGCGAAAATTTAACTCTGCAAGTAGTGCCTGATGAGCCCGGGCAAAACGAGTTTGATCTGGCCAAGCTTGCCTTTAAAGACATTAAAGCCAACCCGGTTACTCTGGATACCTGGCAAGATCAAACCCTGGTAATTAATTTTTGGGCGACCTGGTGCCCGCCTTGTCGTAAAGAAATTCCGGTGTTGATCGACGCCCAGGAACAACTCAAAAATGACAATGTGCAGTTTTTGGGAATCGCCATGGATGACAGCGACGCAGTGCAAGACTATATGCAAACGGCCGGATTTAATTACCCCATCCTGATCAGTGATGTGAATGAGACCATTCGTATCGGTCAGGCTTTTGATTACGATTTTATTGCCTTGCCGTTCACTTTGTTCCTGTCAGCTGATGGCCAGATCAAAAAAGCCTACACCGGCGAACTCAATGCCGCGCAATTGTCGCACCTGATCAAGTCAGTGCAAAACCCCTAAAGCAGAAATTCCTGATGCAAACACCCCAAGATGCTGATTTGTTGCAGTGCGATGTAAAGAAACGGGAGAAATTCTGCGAAAATTACTGCAAATGGCAGTGAAAATCGTTAAACTTGCGGCCTTCTGGTTAATACGAACATTTCAATCGATTTTCGCCCATGGCAAATTTCCTACTCCTGAATGGACCCAATCTGAATCGTCTCGGCACGCGTGAGCCCGATATTTACGGCGCGGCCACTCTTGCCGAGCTGGAAACCGATATGCACCAGCGTGCGTCGGACCTGGGCCACCGTCTGGAAAGTTTTCAATCCAATGCCGAACACGAGATCATCGACAAGATCCATGCCAGTTTTCAAAACATCGACATGATCCTGTTCAATCCGGCCGCGTTTACTCACACCAGTGTGGCGATTCGTGATGCATTGGCCAGTGTGGACATTCCCTTTTACGAGATACACATATCCAATGTGCATGCGCGCGAAGCATTTCGACATCATTCGTTCTTTTCCGATATGGCGCAAGGTGTGATCTGTGGTTTTGGCCTTGCCGGTTATGGCTTTGCCCTGCATGCCGCCGATCGCTATTTAACGGAACAACAAACTCAACAACAAACATAATAAAAACCAAACTGACGACCGTTTGGTCGGGGAGTGTAATGTGGACATTCGAAAAATTAAAAAACTGATCGAGCTGTTAGAAGAATCCGATCTGGCTGAATTGGAAATTCATGAAGGGGAAGAGTCGGTACGCCTGGCACGTTACGGTTCTGCCCCACCCATGGCTGCTGCACCAGTCGCCCAGTTTGCAGCGCCTGCTACCCCTGCTCCGGCGACCGCTCCTGCTAGCGACAACCCTGCACCCGCGAGTGATACCCCGAGCGGGCATAAGGTTTTATCGCCCATGGTTGGTGTGTTCTATCGCTCGCCCTCGCCTGATGCCGCACCGTTTGTGGATGTGGGTTCTACAGTCAATGCGGGTGACACCATTTGCATTATCGAAGCCATGAAAATGATGAACCAGATCGAGGCCGACAAGTCTGGTCGGGTCAAAGCCATTTTGGCGAGTAACGGGGAAGCCGTTGAGTTTGACCAACCCTTGGTGATAATTGAATAAGTAATTTTTAAGCAGTGAATCGAATTGTGCACTCAGACCAATTAACTCGCACTAAAGACAACTCACAATAAAGTAGCCAAACACCAACACATTACTGACGGGTTAAACCACTATGCCAGTACGTTCCAAAATTGAAAAAGTCCTGATCGCAAACCGCGGCGAGATCGCTTTGCGAATCTTGCGTGCCTGCCGTGAACAAGACATCAAAACTGTGGCCGTGCATTCCACCGCCGACGCTAATCAAAAACACGTGTTGCTCGCCGACGAGTCAGTGTGCATCGGACCGGCCTCGGCCACCGACAGTTATTTGAATATGGCCGCTATTATCAGCGCCGCCGAAGTTACTGACTCGGTTGCCATTCACCCCGGCTACGGCTTTATGGCGGAAAATGCCGACTTTGCCGAAGTGGTGGAAGACAGTGGCTATATCTTTATCGGACCACGTGCAGAAACCATTCGCCTGATGGGTGACAAAGTCTCGGCTAAAAAAGCCATGCTCGAAGCCGGCGTGCCTTGTGTGCCAGGCTCCGGTGGTGCACTCGGAGACGATGCCGAAACCAACCTGAAGCTGGCCAAAGAGATCGGTTATCCGGTGATCATCAAAGCCTCGGGCGGTGGTGGTGGTCGCGGCATGCGGGTGGTGAATACCGAAGCGACTTTAACCAGCTCCATTGCCCTGACTCGCGCCGAGGCCAAAGCCGCGTTTAATAACGACGTGGTGTACATGGAAAAATATCTGGAAAACCCTCGCCATGTCGAGATACAGATCTTGGCTGACGAACATGGAAATGCCATTCATCTGGGCGAACGTGATTGTTCCATGCAGCGTCGCCATCAAAAAGTTATTGAAGAAGCTCCGGCGCCGGGCATTACCGAAGAACAACGTGCCCGGATCGGTGAGCTGTGTGTGCAGGCCTGTAAAAACATTGCCTACCGCGGCGCTGGCACATTCGAATTCCTGTACGAGAATGACGAGTTTTATTTTATCGAAATGAACACACGAATCCAGGTTGAGCACCCGGTTACCGAAATGATCACCGGTGTGGACATTGTGCAACAACAATTACGCATTGCCGCCGGACATCCGCTGGAAATTAAACAGGAAGACATCAAGATCCGTGGTCACGCGATCGAATGTCGCATTAATGCCGAAGACCCTGATACCTTTGCCCCGAGCCCAGGTAAGATCAACACCTGGCATCCGGCGGGTGGCCCCGGGGTGCGTGTGGATTCTCAAGCGTATACCGGTTATGTGGTACCGCCTTTTTACGATTCCATGATCGGCAAGGTGATCGTGCATGGTGACAATAGATTGTCTGCCATTTACAAAATGCGCATGGCACTGAGTGAAATGGTTATTGACGGCATTAAAACCAATATTCCACTACAACGTCGTTTACTCAATGACGCGGCCTTTAAGAACGGTGGCACGGATATTCACTATCTGGAAAAACGCCTTAAGCGTTTCCTGGAAACCAAATAGTTTCTGATTAAGCGCATTTAAACAATTACACTACTCGTATGGCCTGGAATTCCATCACCATCAGTTTGCAAGACTCGTCCGATGCTGCGGCTTTCGAGGATCAGCTCCTGAGCCTGGGCGCGGTCGCGGTGACCTTCACCGATGGCGGCGATGAACCGATCCTGGAACCCGAACTCGATACCCAGCCGTTATGGACAGAAACCCATCTCACGGCCTTGTTTGAGGTCGACACTGACCTGTATGTGATCAAGGCAGCGCTGGAAAACGAATTTGGACCGGAAACCTATACCGTCATCGAACAAGGTCAGGTCGAAGACAAGGTCTGGGAACGCGAATGGCTGAATCACTTTAAGCCCATGCGTTTTGGCAAGCGTTTATGGATATGTCCCGATGGACAAGAAATTCCACAGGAGCAACAAGGCAAAAAAGATGTGATCGTTGATATGGATCCCGGCGTTGCATTCGGCACCGGCACCCACGAGACTACCGCAATGTGTCTGAGCTGGCTGGATGCTGCCAAACTACGTGGCAAAACGGTGCTGGATTTTGGATGTGGCTCGGGCATCCTCGCGATCGCGGCCCTGAAACTTGGCGCCAGGCACGCCACTTGCATCGACATCGACATCCAGGCGGTTGAGGCCAGTTTACAAAATGCAGAACGCAATAATGTGGCCAAAAAGCTCTCGGCCTATTTGCCCGAAGACAGCGACTGGGATCAAAACGAACATTACGACATTATTCTGGCCAATATTCTCGCCACCCCGCTCATCGCACTGGCTCAAGACATTCGTCGCCGGGTCAAGCGTGGTGGACATATTGTCTTATCGGGTGTGCTGGGCGAACAAGAAAGCCTTGTACGTGAGGCTTATGAAAAATATTTTAATTTCGACGATACCGTCCACGACGGTGACTGGGTGTGTATAACGGCACAGTTAAAAACCCCGTCACAACAGCTGGGTGACGAAGAGCATGTAACCTATTGCCCGAATTGTGATGAAAGTTTTTATATTAATGCCGATGTCCTCGACCGTGCCGATGGTGAAGTGCGTTGCGGTGAATGCCAAACTGTTTTTTACGCCATAGATTTCATCAAACCTGACAACGATGACGAAAACAGTAATTTAAGCAATCCGATTGATACCGGAAAGATTCCTGCCGCGCACATGGTGACCGGATTGTGGATGCACACTCCGGACGGCTTGATCTCGGTTGATCAGGCGCAGGCGTCTATGGCAGAGCAACAAGACTCATCCCCACCTCAACAAGCAGACACAAGCGAATTGGAGTTGTCGGAGGCAACAGCTAAAGATCCTGTTCACGATAATGTTAACGATACTGGCACAGAAACTGGTGACCAACAGATCGAAACAGAGACTGCCAGCGACAACCACGAGCAATCCGGCGAACAAAACAGCGACTGGGAGTTGGCTGAACCCGACGCACCCGAAACCGTTGATGGCGTGAATCCCGAATTCTTGTACGCCATGGATGAGAATGTGCCCTTGAACCTGGATGATCTGGATGCCATGCAGGGAACACCCAAGCGGGCCCGTTCCCGGAGCTGGATGTTGCTCGCTGTACTGAGTGTACTGGCCTTTGCAGCTCAATACATCCATCAGCATCGTGCCCAACTCGCCCTGCACCCGAGCCTTGGACAAGCCGTGCAGAATGCCTATGCCAATCTGCCTTTTGAGCTCGAACCCGACTGGCAACTGGATGCCTATGAGGTAAATGCCAGCAGTGTGTCACTAAATCCAAGAGATCCAGACGAATTACTCGCCACTTTCAGTCTGACCAACACCGCAGGACATGCCCAGATCTTTCCACTGATCCGATTGAGCATGACCAATCGCTGGGGCGAGCGCGTTGCTTACCGCGACTTGATGCCCGAAGACTATTTACCGGAAAATGCCACAAGCTTAATGGACGCACGCGGACGGGCTGAAGTCAGTGTACGCCTCAAAGACCCCGGTGACGCTGCATTGGATTACAACGTTGAAGTGTGTTTGCCTAAACAAGGCGTGATTCGTTGCCAGGAAAAAATTTACTAAATCCATTTTAGTTAAAATATAAAATAACCAAAAAAATAATTGAACCTATGCCGTATCAGGTCAGCAAACCCAACCAATATATTCACCCGGTCACGATCGGACCGTATACCTTTGCCAATAATCTGGCCTTGGCCCCAATGGCCGGAGTGACCGATCGTCCGTTTAGAATGTTGTGCCGAAAATACGGTGCCGGAATGGCCGCGTCGGAAATGCTGACCTCGGATGTGCGTTTGTGGCACACCCGAAAATCCAGACTGCGCATGGATCACAGTGGTGAACCGGCCCCGCGCATTGTGCAAATTGCCGGTGGAGACGCCGAGATGATGGCAACCGCGGCGCAGATGAATGTCGAGCATGGCGCTCAGATCATCGACATAAATATGGGTTGCCCGGCGAAAAAAGTGTGTAACAAGGCCGCAGGCTCGGCGCTGATGCAAAATGAGGCCCTGGTTGCGCAAATTCTACACGCAACTGTTCAAGCAGTAGACGTTCCGGTGACTTTAAAAATTCGCACCGGCTGGAATCGTGCCAATAAAAATGCCTTGAATATTGCAAAAATCGCCGAGGACAGTGGCATCCAGTCTCTCGCCATTCACGGCCGTACGCGCGCCGACAAATATCAGGGCGAGGCCGAGTACGAGACGATTCGTGCCATTAAACAACAACTTAGCATTCCGGTGTTTGCCAACGGGGATGTGGATAATCCGGTAAAAGCTTTGCAGGTTCTGCACCTCACCGGGGCAGACGGTTTAATGATCGGGCGCGCGGCCCAGGGCAAGCCCTGGGTGTTCAATGAGATCGCGCATTACCTCGAAAATAAAACAATATTAAGACCACTGGCAATTCAGAAACAGCGTGCTATTATGTGCGGCCATTTGAGTGATCTGCACAGATTTTATGGAGACCAGCAAGGCGTACGCATTGCGCGCAAACACCTCGGCTGGTACTGTAAAGGCGCATCCGGACTGGCCGAAAATATTCAGCCGCTTTTGGAGAACTGGCGTAAACAGATCGTTCGGGCTGACTGTATCAAGTCTCAACTGAACCTGGTACAGAACATGTTTGATGCACTTGAGGAAACTCTGGGTACATCAAACAATGAGCTTGCCGCTTAAGTAATACTGATAACAATAAATACTTAAGACAATCTCGTTCAGTTGATCTACACATGAAATCAGTTTGGCGTTTGGATTAAACGTCACCCACCGATTTTTTGTTTTGTTTTTTGTTATTAGCCATTTTGTTCATCAACCACAATTACTAAAGTTACTAATACAATGAATCCATCAAATACAGCAACAAATAATGTACATAACCTGACTCTGGTAAAAAACAAGCCTTCACAAGCCGAACAATTACTCAGTCAAAACAAACCTCTTCGCACTTGCGCAGACGAAGCCTTACAAGAATACTTTTCTAATCTTAACGGCACCAAACCTTCCGGTATTTACAACATGGTTTTGCAAGAAATTGAAATTCCTCTGCTAAAACAAATTCTGAAATACACCGGTGGTAACCAAAGCCGTGCAGCAATTCTTTTGGGCATCAACCGCGGTACTTTGCGTAAGAAACTGAAAACCTACGGAATGCTTGACTAATCCCGGCGCCTAACCGTACTCACAAACGCTCCGCACCTGCAGACCAGGACGGAGCGTTTTTTATTTATAAAACAATAAGTTATAATAAGTGCCCTAAAAGCACAGTTACACCAAATACACAGGAATTACTATGTCGATTGTTAAAACTGCCTTGCTCTCAGTTTCCGATAAAACCGGACTCGTGGACTTTGCCCGTGGACTGGCGGCTCTTGGAGTTCACATATTATCAACCGGAGGAACCGCGCGGCATTTAAGTGAAAATGGTATAGAGGTCACTGAAGTATCGGATTACACAGGATTCCCCGAGATCATGAATGGCCGGGTAAAAACCCTGCACCCGAAAATTCATGCTGGCATTCTGGCACGCCGTGGTATTGATGATGAAGTGCTCAAGCAACACAAGATAGATGCCATTGATCTGCTGGTTGTCAATTTATACCCCTTTCAGGAAGTAACAGCCAAGCCCGATACCACCATGGATGTGGCTATTGAAAATATTGATATCGGCGGACCTACGATGTTGCGGGCTGCTGCCAAGAACCACGCATTCGTAGGAGTCGTGGTTGATCCCAAAGATTATTCCAGTGTCCTTCAGGAACTGAAGATAAGTCAGGCGCAATTATCCAACACCACACTGTATCGCCTGGCCTGCAAAACCTTTGCTCACACGGCGTATTACGATGCAACCATCAGTAATTATCTGAATCGTCGCGATGAACACGGAACCCTGGATATTTTCCCGGAACAGACCACCCATCAGTACACCAAGATCATGGACTTGCGTTATGGTGAAAACCCGCATCAACGCGCAGCTTTCTACCGCGCGGAAGACGATCGTGGTGCCAATATTGCAACCGCAAACATGTTACAAGGACGCCCTTTGTCGTATAACAATATTGCCGATGCCGACACCGCACTGGATACCGTCAAAAGTTTTCTTGATCCTGCCTGTGTGATCGTCAAACACGCCAATCCCTGTGGTGTAGCGATCGCCGATGACCTTAGCAGCGCCTATGAACAGGCTTTCGCTTGTGACAGCACGTCGGCCTTTGGTGGAATTATTGCTATCAACCGGCCACTAACCGGTCAGCTAGCACGCAGTATTATTAGCAAACAATTTGTGGAAGTGGTGATTGCCCCTGAAGTTGAACCGGATGCATTGGTGGTTTTTTCCGCCAAAAAGAACGTACGTATTCTGGAAACCGGCGAATGGGTGAATGAATTAAAAACCGGCCATGTAGGCAAACGCGTACACGGCGGTTTACTCCTGCAAGACTGGGATCAACACTCGGCATCACCGGACGACCTCAAGACCGTGACCAAACGCGAACCGACTGCCGACGAATTCCGTGACCTGTATTTCGCCTGGACCGTGGCCAAATTCGTTAAATCGAATGCCATTGTGTACGCCAAGAATAATCAAACCGTCGGGATTGGTGCCGGTCAAATGAGTCGCGTGGATTCCGCTCGCATTGCCATTCTCAAAGCCCAGGACGCCAAACTCGAGATAGCCGGTTCATCCATGGCCTCGGATGCATTCTTCCCTTTCCGTGACAGTATTGATAACGCCGCCAAAGCCGGTGTTAGCGCGATCATTCAACCGGGTGGTTCGATCCGTGATGAAGAGGTGATTGCGGCTGCGAATGAACACGGCATGGCGATGGTCTTCACCGGCATCCGTCACTTTCGCCACTAGGCAATTTTGTCACTATCGTCACAGAGACAGTTATGAAAATACTGGTAATCGGTTCAGGTGGACGCGAACACGCCCTCGCCTGGAAACTCAAACAGTCCCCGCGCACCGACATTGTGTATGTCGCCCCGGGTAATGCGGGTACGGCGCTGGAAGACGGGGTGGAAAATGTCGAAATTGCCGCGGATGATATTCAGGCTTTGTGTGACTTCGCCAAACAAAACACCATCGATCTCACCGTGGTCGGTCCCGAAGTGCCATTGGTATTGGGCATTACAGATCTGTTCAACGCCAATGGCTTACGCTGTTTCGGCCCGAACCAAGCGGCGGCTCAACTTGAAGGTTCCAAGAGTTTTACCAAAGATTTTTTACACCGTCACAATATTCCAACCGCCGACTATCAAAGTTTTACCCAAGTAGATGAAGCCCTGGCTTATGTAGAACAAATGGGCGCACCGATTGTGATCAAGGCCGATGGTCTGGCTGCGGGTAAAGGCGTGATCGTGGCCATGACCCTGGACGAAGCTAAACAAGCCGTGCGTTCGATGCTTGGCGAACAGGCTTTTGGTGAAGCCAGTCATAAAATTGTGATTGAAGAATTTCTGCATGGCGAGGAAGTCAGTTTTATAGTCATGGGTGATGGTCATACCATCCTGCCCATGGCCAGTTCGCAAGATCACAAAGCCCGCGACAATGCTGATCGAGGTCCAAACACCGGCGGCATGGGTGCGGTGTCGCCGGCACCGCGTATGGATGACGAATTGCATGCGCGAATCTTGGATGAGATCATTCGCCCGACCCTGCAGGGACTGGAACAAGACGGCATTGTGTACATCGGATTTCTATACGCCGGATTGATGGTGAGTCCGGATGGTTCCCCCAAAGTCATCGAATTCAATTGTCGCTTTGGAGATCCGGAAACCCAACCGATCCTGTATCGCCTCAACAGTGATCTGGCCGATCTGTGCGACGCGGCCCTGGATGGTAATTTACATCTTAAGACCGCCAACTGGGACAGTCAGGTTGCGATCGGTGTGGTCATGGCCTCGGGCGGTTACCCCTTGAGTTACGCCAAAGGCCATCAGATAAACGGCCTTGAGTATGTATCCGCCGATTGCAAGGTTTTTCACGCCGGCACCCAACAAGAGGGCGACAAGATCGTCACCAATGGCGGACGTGTTCTGTGCGTGGTTGCCAAAGGCACCAGCGCCACTGAAGCTCAACAAAAGGCCTATCAAGGCGTTAAACAGATCAGCTGGAATAAGGTCTATTACCGTGACGACATCGGGTATCGCGCAATTGCCAGAGAACAAAACCCAATCGCCAATTCCTGACACTGAATAGACAAAATTCGGTCAGGCGATACCCGCAACCAGGGCAGCTCCAACCAGCAGCAATAAACTTCCGACCAGTAAACGAATGCTGTGCATGGTAACTTTGTGCAGCATCTTTTTACCCAGAACCGCACCTGCAAACGCACTCACACTGGCCACCGCAACCAGGTTCCAGGGAATCTCCACACTGGTGTTCTTGAGCAAAACAAATGCCCAACCGTAGATCAGCAGACGCGCGGCATCCACCATTACTGCCAACACCGCCTGGGTGGCCACAAATTCACTACTGCTTAAGCCCAGTGGCGTCAAAAAGGCCGCACGCAAGGCGCCCTGGTGCCCGGAAAGTCCACCAAAAAACCCCGACATGGCACCGCCCAAGGACAAATATCGGGAGGAGACGCGCATTTTCTGCAAACGTGGCACCAGTTCAAACAAGGCAAATGCCAGGATCAGACTGCCAAGCACGATCTTGATACTGCTGACCTCGGCCTCGCGGCCCAGAAATTCCCATTGATACAACACACCAGCGCCGGAAAATCGGGTTAACGCATAGGCGCCAACAAAGGCCATGACCACAGCCGGCAAGCCAAAACGCATAAGCACTTTTTTATTCGCCGCACGCCCGAGCAAGAACAGTTTGAACAAATTATTCGCGGCGTGCACCAGCGCGGTGGTCGCGACCGCGGCTTCAACCGGCATGAACCACACAAAGGCCGGTAACAACAAAGTGCCCAGGCCAAAGCCGGAAAATAAAGTTAACAGGGAAACGGCGAAAGCGAATCCACCGAGCAGGATCAGTTCAAACATTTAGTGGCCAAACATTTAGTGGCAGTTATTCATTGCTGTCATCCGAATCGGGTGATTGTTGTGCTTGCAAGGCTTTTTGTTTGGCCTCCCAACCCAGACCAGGAAATACGAGCACCAGCAAGTGCAAAATTATTCCTATCAAAGGTGTTGTGAGCAAAATAAACAAACTCAAAATAATGTAGGGAATTTTACTGGCTTCAAAGAATTCCTCTTGCATATCTTTCAAATACGCTCGCTTGCAATGACCTGGCCCTTCCAGCGGATAAAACGCAAAATCGATAATTTTTTCCAGCATTTTCCAGCAAATTCGCCCCATTGTTGCGTGCTCGGAAAAAAATCCCACGCGTGCGGATACAGTATTATCGGGATGCCCGCCAGCCAGGGCATTGCCCAACTGATCAATGGCAATTAAAACATTCTGAATGTATCGCATGAACTAAAGGCTGGTCTGACTTTACAAATTTAAAGACTGTATTCGAGAGCTCGTCGAGAACACGATATTACTGTTCGGTCTTTTTATACAGGCCATCAAATACCGTGTTCCAGCTGGCTTGGGCATCGCTGGAGACTTCCCAATGCTGACGCACACTGCCATCGGCGTTTGGTGTCCAGGTAATACGGTTGGTGATGTTATTGCCCTTGCGATCTTTGCCGGAACCGCTCAGTACCATGCTGCCATCCACCAGACCACCATCGCCATACAATGGCCCGCCGGCAAAGTCGATCCAGGTCTGATGCCAGACGCCGCGACTAGTGTCGTAAAAATTCAGGCTGTCGCCTCGATAACCGCTGGCACCCGTCCAGCTTTCGTACAAAGCGCAGCCATTTAATATCGGCTGGATGGAATTCTTGCCAGCGTATTTACCGTCCGGTGTGGTTACGGTCCATTCCCCGATCCAGAAGTCGAATTGACGATAGTGTGAGGTTGTGCAGGGTTGCGGCATTGGTTTTTTATTTGTGTTACTTGCCGGGGTTTGCGCCGTTTCACTTAGGTCACCAGCTGGCGTGATAGATTGCTTATCGGCTTCTGGAATTACCGTATTTGCACAAGCAATTAAACAGCAAAGTGGAAACAACAATACTAACTTTTTCATAACGGATCCTCTGGAGTCAACTAGAATAAAGCAAAAATAAAACGTAAATAAAAAACGCCCGGTAAGCCTAGCTTACAGAGCGTTCTATTCGCAAGTGTTTTTTTAGTTGAATCAGCGTTTCATGGAATCAAAGAAACTTGCGTTGGTTTTAGTGTCTTTCATTTTATCGATCAGGAATTCGATCGCTGCGATCTCGTCCATGGAATGTACCAGCTTACGCAGGATCCAGACTTTTTGTAATTCATCCGGAGCCAGCAACAGATCCTCCTTACGCGTGCCGGAACGGTTGATATTGATGGCCGGATAAATGCGTTTTTCGGCGATACGACGATCCAGATGCACTTCCATATTACCGGTGCCTTTGAATTCCTCGAAGATCACGTCATCCATACGCGAGCCGGTGTCGACCAGGGCGGTTGCGATAATGGTCAGGCTGCCGCCCTCTTCAACATTACGCGCCGCACCAAAAAAGCGTTTGGGACGTTGCAAGGCATGCGCATCCACACCACCGGTGAGAACTTTGCCCGACGAAGGCACAACAGTGTTGTAAGCCCGGCCCAGACGCGTGATGGAATCGAGCAGGATAACCACGTCTTTTTTGTGTTCGACCAGTCGTTTGGCTTTTTCAATCGCCATTTCTGCCACGTGCACATGGCGTGCCGCCGGTTCATCAAAGGTGGATGACAACACTTCACCATGCACCGTACGCTGCATCTCGGTCACTTCCTCGGGACGTTCGTCGATCAGAAGTACGATTAGGGTACATTCGGGATGATTGGTATGGATGGACTGTGCAATGTTTTGCAGCAGCATGGTTTTGCCGGCTTTGGGTGGCGATACGATCAAGGCGCGTTGACCTTTACCGATCGGGGCAACCATGTCGATAACCCGTGCGGTGATGTCTTCGGTGCTGCCGTTGCCGGATTCCAGTTGCAGGCGTTTGTTCGGGAATAACGGCGTCAGGTTCTCAAACAGAACCTTGGTGCGTGCTTTTTCCGGATGTTCGAAATTGATGTCGCGTACTTTGAGTAATCCGAAATAGCGCTCGTTATCTTTTGGCGCACGGATCAAACCTGAAACCGAGTCGCCGTTACGCATGTTGAAGCGACGGATCTGGCTGGGTGACACATAAATATCATCGGGACCGGCAACGTAGGAACTGTCGGAAGAACGCAAAAAACCGAAGCCGTCTTGCAGGATCTCCAATACACCGTCACCAAAGATCATCTCGCCGTTACGTGAAACCGCTTTCAAGAACTCGAAAATAATATCTTGTTTACGCATACGCGCGGCATTTTCCACGCCAAGCTCTTCGGCCATATCAACAATTTCGGCAACCGGACGTTTTTTGAGTTCCGTCAGATTCATGCCCGATTCGCTGGCCGCGAGTTCTTCGTCGGTCAGGATCTCCAGTTCGAGATCATCGTAATTGATGTCTTTGTTGGAACGTCGCGGGCGATAATTGCTTTTGCGATTACTGCTGGAACGATTGGATTTTTTACGTGTGGACTTTTTCTTGCCACCACGCGCTTGGGTGCCGCCGCCGTTTGCGCCGCCGAGATAATTTGGTTTCACTGGTTGCTATCCAAAAATTGTGTGAGTTGGGCCTGCGAAAGTGCGCCGATGTGTGTGGCATGTACATTGCCATCACGAAACAGCAGCAGGGTCGGAATACCGCGAACGCCGTATTTACGCGCGATCGAGGGGTTTTCATCGATGTTAAGTTTTACGATACCAACTTTGCCGTCATAGTCCGGGGCAACGGCATCCAGGATGGGGGCGATCATTTTGCAGGGGCCGCACCAGGGGGCCCAAAAATCTACCAGAACCGGTACATTGCTATCGAGTACGTCTTTGCCAAAATCGGCTTCGCTTGTGTGTTTAATGAGATCACTCACCAGTGTTGTCCTCCAATAAGGTGTGAAATTTCATCCCGCAGAACGAGAAAAAAGGGTAAAAAATGAGATTAAATTGATAAATAGTGTTTGGAAAGTTGTTTAACTGTTCTAGATTATCTATAGGTTTCGGTAAAACTGTTAATTCGGGAAGCAGGTCTCTGTATACTGTCGCGGCAACAGCGCTTTGCAGACAGCGAGTTTATCGGCACAATGACGCAAATCCGATATCGGCACAGTTGATGAAAGTAAGAATATTGGGAATCAACTGACAGAAAGTTTGCTAGATGTGCCAAGTGTTAGTAAGTTGCATTTATTCACTAAACTTGATTGTTTTTGGCGTTAGTTGTTTTTGATTAATAATCTAACGCAGCATCAATGTCTATTTGACCGCTTCTGAACTGATTTTGCAAGCTTTTTTTGCGGTTTTTTTGAGTTATTCGAGTTTTTTGATAATAATTTATCCATTCCAGGTCCAAGACTGAGTATTTTGCAGGAATTTTATGAGCGACACATCACCCCCAAATCCCGAAACCCAAAGCCAAACCACCCCGGATGCCGATCTGCGTTTTGCCGATCTGGGTCTTGCGCCTGATCTGTTAAAAGGACTGGATTCGATCGGTTTTGAGAAATGCACACCAATTCAGGCCCAGACCTTGCCATCCACCTTGCAAGGAAAAGACGTAGCCGGTCAAGCGCAAACCGGAACCGGTAAAACCGCTGCGTTTTTAATTGCGACCATTCAGAAATTATTGTCCACTGAAGCCCGCCCGGAAAGAAAAGCCTGGGATCCGCGCGCCTTGATCATTGCACCAACGCGTGAACTGGCGATACAAATTCATAAAGACTTTCAAGACCTCGGAAAAAGTGTCGATCTAAAAGCGGTACTGGTCTATGGCGGCACCGGCATCGTGACTCAGCGCGAAGAATTACAAAAAGGCGTGGACATTCTGATCGGTACTCCGGGTCGTGTGATCGATTACTTCAAACAGCGGGTGTTCAGTCTAAAAACTCTGGATGTGATGGTTCTGGACGAGGCAGATCGCATGTTTGATCTGGGCTTTATTCAGGACATTCGGTATTTGTACAGCAATATGCCGCCTCCGGGTGAGCGCTTGACCCTGATGTTCTCGGCCACTTTCTCACAACGTGTGCTGGAACTGGCGTATGAGCACATGCACGATCCGAAATTCATGCGCATTAAAACCGAATCGGTAACCGCAGAAAATATTGAACAAAAGATCTATTTTCCGTCCAAGGAACAAAAAAAACCCTTACTGGTACATCATCTCAATCAACTGAATGACAACGCCCGGGTTTTGGTATTCGTAAATACCAAACACGAAGGCGAACACCTCGGGGCAACCTTGCGCGCCAACGGTTTTCATGCCCAGGTTTTTTCCGGTGATGTGAGACAAAGTCGACGCCAGTCCATGCTGGCCGATTTCCGTTCGGGCAAACTGCCGATCATGATCGCCACCGACGTGGCAGCGCGTGGTTTGCATGTTCCGGATGTAACCCACGTATTCAATTACGACCTGCCGAATAATCGCGAAGACTACGTACATCGCATCGGGCGTACAGCACGTGCCGGCGCCAGCGGGCATGCCTTGAGTTTTGGCTGTGATGAATATGTGATGGTTTTGCCCGAGATTGAAGATTACATCGGTTACAAAATTCCGGTTCAACAGGAATTACCGGAATTACCCGAGATCACCATTCCGGAAAAAGCCCGTCGCAAAGACAAACGCTCCGGCCGCGATGGGCGTGGCGGGCGCTCTGAACGGCGTGGCCAGGAAAAACGCGGCCAAGGGAGTCGTGGCCAAGGAAGTCGTGGACCTGACAAACGCAACACAGACTCTCGTTCCAGCCCTTACGCCGACCGCGATCAAGCGAGGCCCGGAAGCGACGATGACAATTGGCGCAGCGACGAGCATGATGATAACGATAAGGAACAACAGGCGGCTTTTCATGCCGAGCGTCAGGAACTACTAAGGCGAGAAAAATATCAGGCGCTGGAACACAAAATGCGCTTACGTAATCGTTTGCCACGCAAAGCGCCTGTTGAAGACAGCACTGCTAAAAAGCGTTCGCGCTTTAGCACACCGCCATTAAAAGAGCGCGATCCGGACCAGTCGGCCTTATAAGCGATCTGGACTGATCTGGTAATTTCACAGGGATCAAATTCCCAACAGATCCATCACCCCGTCAATGCGATGCACGCGTTCGGGCAATTCCTGCAGGGACGACTCGTCGGTAAACGCCGAGCCCTCGCGAGACGTATCCGGCTTGCAGATCGCTGCCACATGTTCAATACCATAATCGTGCGCGGCCTGTAGCACCCGCGGGGAATCGTCAACAAATAAACTGGTGCTTTTGTCAAAGCCCACGTGTTCTTGCAGTACATGCCAGAAGTCCTGTTCTTCCTTTGGGTAACCGAGATCGTGCGAGGTGATCACCTCATCCACCCAGTCACCCACCCCGGTTTTGGCGTGTTTGATCATGTAGGCTTTGGGGTCAGCATTGGTCACGATCAAAACCTGTTGTTCCTGTTTTTGCAAACGCTGTAAAAAGAATTCCGCCATGGGCAAAAAATCGATGTGTTGCTGGTGTGCCACTTTGAGTGCCGCCAGATCGATCTTTAAATAATCTGACCAGTAATCCAGGTTGTACCAATCCAGACTATGGCGCTTCTGCTCAAAATGCGGGGCCAGGCTTTCGATGACATCCGAGTGACTCATGTTATGGGTTTTGGCGTAGTGTTCGGGCACCAGTTTGACCCAAAACAGGTTATCAAAGGCCAGATCCAGCAAAGTGCCGTCCATGTCCAGTAATACAGTGTCGATGTTGTCCCATTCCAGCATAGTCAGGTATTCC
>JABDMI010000058.1 GCA_013001575.1 Gammaproteobacteria bacterium | reverse complement strand
TTATTCGCCGTAATTCGGTGGATTGACAGTTTCCGGTTCACAAATTGGCAGAAAATTGATCCATTCATTTTCTGCATTTCCACCATCCATGGTGGTCACAGAGCAATTTGTAGCCTCATCATGAGTGATGAGGGCCGAAGGCCAGATTCATGGATGTATCTGCTATCAGTCAATTCGTCTGGAGCGAATTGAAAAATCACAAAGTGATAGCCCGAAGGGCAAAATACAGGAAGTATTTTGTATATCCCACTAAGATAAGCTAAAAGCCACTAGATCCCGGATAACAACTTTGTTGTTTCCGGGAATTCGTACAGTGAGGTCTTTTTTATTTATTCGCTGTAATTCGGTGAATTGACAATCTCCGGTTCACCATGTGTAGGAACAAATGGTTTTATGCGTGTCTGATTGAAAATACCTTATCCAGATTCAGGTTTTTCCTCCCGGAAATAGCGCGGCGGTAAACAACACCGGACCGGTTGGAACAGCCTGCGGCGAACCACCCAGGGGCTCAAGACTAACCGCCAAAGTGCCTGTTGTTTTAAGTGCTTCCAGTTCGGCTTCACCTAACTGCAGACTGATCTCATCAGATTTTGGCAACAATCCCAAAGACACTGGCACACCAGCATCGGTTAAAGCCCAGAGCTGGTAATCTTTATCTGTTACTTCATCCGGTCCGGTTTGAACCTGAATATCAATGCGCTCCGATTTGGAATAAATACGCGTAATCCAGATCGGTTTGCCTTCTGCGGAATTGATCACAGCAATATCGGCTGCCTCGGGCACGGCTTGTGTAACGGTTTCAACCACACGTTCGGTAACCACCTCGGGTGGGCGTTGGCTGGTTTGCCACCAGCCTATTGAGGAAATGACCGCGAGTGCGGCGGCCGCGCTGGTCATAAACCAGGATCTTCGATCTCTGGCTTTAGTATCCAATGTCACCGGCTTTGTTGAAGCGTTTGAGGCGCCGTTATTGTTTGCCCGGATCTTACGCATGATTCGCGGAAGTACCAGCTCGGACGGTTGAACGGGTTCCAATGACCATGCAAGCGGGGACAATAATTCTTCCCAGCGATCAACGGCCTTGCGCAGTACATCATTGCTTTGCAGTAATTTGGTAAAACGAGTACGCGCGGGGCCGCGTAGAAGGCCGGTCACATAGCGCATGCCGAGAAAATCTGCGAGTTCTTGACGTGAATAATTCATAGCTCTACACACTCGCGTAATGTAACCAGTCCGCGGCGTATCCAGCTTTTGACCGAGCCCAGTGGTTTACTGATCTTTTTCGCGATCTCGCTAGCACTGTATCCACCCAGATAGGCAAATTGAATACAGGTTGATGCGTTCTCGGATAATTGACTAAAGCAATTTTCCAAACGCTCAATGGTCGCACCGGACAAAGGATTACTTTCTGGTCCGGAGCCAAGCACTACATTTATTTCGGTTTGGTCTTCTTGCAAAACCTCGCGATAACGACCGAGTTTGCGTAATTGGTCCAGTGCTCGGTAGCGCGCAATCGAGATCATCCAGGTGCTGACCTTGGCCCGTTGGGGCTCGTAGGTGTCTGCAGCATCCCAGACCGCGATCATGGAATCTTGTAAGGCGTCTTCGGCAACCTGGCGGTCTTTCAACATACGCACCAGTACCGCCAGCATTTTCGGGGCGATCTCATTATATAAGTCCCTGAATGCCTGCTCATTTTTTTGAGCACATTTATTAATTAAATCAACTAGATAAGTCTCATCCACGCGTATATAGCTCCCAAGAAGTATTTATGGTTTTTTGGCTGTCATTACGCTTTTTACGTATTGAATTTCAAACCGGATGCAAAAAAATCAACTTTTTTGCATCCGATCTTGGATTTCATACGCATAAGGGGTGTATCTGACTATTTTGAAGGTCAGATTACCTTAAATCCAACAGGAGAGAAAGTATGACATTCGCAAAAAATAAACTATTACTGACTGTAATGGCGGTTATTTTCAGCGTAACCGCCAATGCATCCAGCCACCGCGAAGCACCATTCATTACCCAGGCCCCAAAAGTTGATGGCACAGACTTTTATATGTTCAATAGCTATGAGGCGGGTCGTGGTGATTTTGTGACCTTGCTGGCCAACTATATTCCTTTACAGGACGCCTATGGCGGTCCCAACTATTTCACTATGGACGATGACGCAATTTACGAGATCCATATTGATAATAATGCGGACGCTGTCGAAGACATTACGTTTCAATTCAAATTCGATACGGTTGTCAAAGGCATTAGTCTGAATGTTGACGGCGTAGATGTTGCCATCCCCTTGGCCCAGGCCGGTGGAGTCGGTCCTGACTCTGCCGACACAGGAAATCTTAACGTTACCGAGTTTTACAGTGTGAATGTAATCCGTGGTGATCGTCGTACCGGCACATCCGATGCGGTGAGCATGATGAACGGAGGCGCGACCACTTTTACCAAACCAGTTGACAATATTGGTAAAAAAACCTTGCCGCAATACATGGAATATGCCAATTCGCATATCTATGACGTGGCGATACCCGGTTGCGGAATGGGCAAAGTATTTGTCGGACAACGTAAAGAGGGTTTTGTTGTGAATCTGGGCGAGACCTTCGATCTGATCAATACCAATCCTTTGGGACCTGCTAACGGCGAGTTAAACACCCTTGCAGACAAGAATGTGACCACACTCGCACTTGAAGTCGAAAAAAGCTGTTTAACCAGTGCGGATAACACAATCATTGGTGCCTGGACCACAGCGAGTAAACGTCAAGCGCGTATCCTGAATCCATCGCCGAACAAAATGAAAAAAGGCGGCGCGATCCATGGCGGTGCTTACACCCAAGTGTCCAGATTAGGTTCACCGCTGGTGAATGAAGTGGTCATTGGTCTTCCAGATAAAGACCGTTTTAATCATTCCGAGCCCAAAGATGATGGCCAGTTTGCGACGTATGTAACCAATCCGACCTTGCCGGAATTGATCGAGATCTTGTATCCGGCAGCCGTTGCGCCAAATTCTTTTCCACGTAACGATCTGGTAGCTGGATTCCTGACCGGTGTGAGCGGACTCAACCAGCCAAGTGGCGTAGTTGCATCTGAAATGTTGCGCCTGAATACCGCCATTGATGCGGTTGCCGCAGCCGATCAAGAGCCGCTAGCCGTTCTGGCAGGTGACATTGCCGGATTCCCGAATGGGCGCCGTCCAGGTGATGATGTGGTTGATATTGCCTTACGGGTTGTGATGGGTGTTCTGCTTCCTGAGACTGACGCACCGGCCGGACAATTGCCCTTTACCGATGGTGCTTATGTCGACGCAAATCAATTCGATGCAGCGTTCCCGTATCTGAAAACGCCATTACCCGGTTCGCCGAACTAAGCGATATTTCAGATCACTCAAACAGGAGTACATAAATGAAGATCAATAAATACATGACAATGTTACTGGCGCTGTTGTTTCTAACAGCGTGCAGTAACTCGTCAGATAACGACGAGGTCGTTAATGTAGGGCCATTAGCCAGTTTTACCTTCGAGTGTGATGGCTTGGACTGCGACTTTGACGGGTCATCCAGTTCGGATTCGGATGGCAATATTACCCGTTACCAGTGGTCCTTCGGAGACGAAGGAGTAATGGCAAGCACAACTTTTGCAGCTGGAGGTACGTATGCTGTGATTTTGACGGTAACTGACGACGACGGCGCGAGTAGAAGTGTAACCCGTAATGTCACTGTGAACGACAAGCCTGTAGCAGCGTTCAGTTTTACCTGTGTTGATCTCACTTGCGATTTTGACGCCAGTGAGAGCAGCGACAGTGACGGGACGATCGACAGCTATGCCTGGTCATTTGGTGCCAAAGGTGAAATGATCAGCAACACATTTGCTGCGGCTGGAACCTACGAAGTTACCTTAACGGTAACGGATAACGGCGGGGCGAGTAATGCGGTCACTCAGGACGTTGAAGTGAGCAACCGCAATTTTACCAAGTTCACAAAGACGCAATTTTCACGTGATGCAAACAGTGAACCAAGCGAGATCAATGATATCCCGTTTGAAGATCCGGATGCAGACAATGAAGCGGCCTATGACGACCTTCTGGTCACAAACTAAGTCAATTTTGTGAATCAAGCTACCCACAGCGTAAAGCCCCGTCAGCAGAATAATCTTCTGACGGGTGCTTTATTTCCAATAATCATCACGAGCCTGGTCATCGGATTGGCGCTTGTGCACAAACAGCCCGGTGAGCCAACGATCATGTCGCTAAATGCCTACAATTCCGACGCGGTATTATTAGAACTGGATCAGGATTATCGTGGTCCGGACTCTGTTGAATCTGAGAGTTTACTTGTCCTGCGAAATCAATTGCGTGAAAACCCCGAGTCTGTAGACCTCACCCGTACCTATGTAGAAGCAGCATTATCCACATACCGAAAAACTGGCGACCCGCGTTATTACGGTTACGCCAAAGGGGCTCTGGCCAAATGGTGGCACACAGTAGCACCACCCAGAGAGTTGTGGTTGTTGCGAGTGCGTATTCTGCAAAGTAATCATGAATTCAGGCAGGCTGCAGACGATCTTCAGCACTATCTTAAAATGCATACAAAAGATGTTGAGGCCTACATTTTTCTAGCCGATATCTGGCGTCGTTTAGGCTTACTTAGCCAAGCTAGAAACACCTGTCTGAAAATTGCAATCCTGGGAAGACCAACACTTGCACAAATTTGTGCCTTGGAAATTCGATTATCAGGCGGCTTTTATCAGAGTGTATTGAGTTCCGCTGAACAACTGCTCAACAATGCTTCTGCTCTGGCGCCCACTGAACAACAATGGCTGTATGCGGTATACGCAGAAGCTGCTGTTGCTGCAAAAAATTACCAGTTGGCGCGTGAACTGTATGAACGTAGCATGGAAGTCGGTGCCACAGACCTTGTTACTCGTCTGCACTATGCCGATGTGTTACGCGAGTTGGGACAACACAGTGAGGTGATCGAGTTATTGTCTAATGAGTCAATGGAAATACCGGTGTTATTACGCTTGAGTATCGCAACACAAAAAAGCAAGCATGCGGGTGACGAGTATCAAAAAGCGCTGGAGAAACAACTGAACAGCCCCTTACTTGCGCCACAGGATTTCTTGCGTGAGAAAGCCATGTATCAACTCTACCTGCAACAAAACCCCGTCATGGCACTGGAATTGGCGAAACAGAACTGGGCATTGCAAAAAGCCTGGGAAGATGCAGAGCTGCTACTCCTATGTGCCAGATCCGTGAATGATGCTGAATACAGTGCAATCGAACAAGAAATTGATACCTGGCGCAAACAGTCAAACAGCCCCTCGATTCTCTGATGAAGATCTTACGCACACATCTGTCCAGAATTTTTTGCTTATGGCTGGCCATTCTGTTCTTGCCAGCAACAGTTTTTGCCCACAGCAATAGTCACACGGTTTTGCATTTGGAGATAAAGGATGACCAGGTCGCCAGTCTGAGTCTGGAAATAGATTTGCTGGACCTTGCCCAAATTTTACCTCTGGATCACAACCGTGACGCCAAATTACAACTGCAAGAATTGAACCAAAGTCGGGAAGTGATACAAGCTTACATACTTCAAAAGTTGCAATTCAATTCAGGCGAGGATGCCTGTGCAATGCGCTTTGCTGAAAAAATTGCAGGTATCAAATACCGAGAGAATATTCCGTTAGTGGTTTTGAATGCCATTATAAATTGTACATCTGTGCATCCGGTATCGGGTATGCATTTTTCATTATTCGATGAAATAGAGCAAAGCCATCGAGGTGTACTAAATGTTTCCGGTTCCGGAAATACAGGCCAGCTCATCATTGGGCAGGGTAGTCATGATCTTAAACTGCAAAAGACCGCAGCCAGTCAACAATTTATTAGCTTTGGACACGAAGGTTTCCTGCATATTCTGGAAGGCTATGATCACCTGGCTTTTTTGCTAGTGCTGTTATTGCCATTGCTTAGACTGGGTGAGATTAGAACACAATGGTGGAAGGTGCTCGGTATTGTTACCGCATTTACCGTTGCGCATTCGATCACATTAAGTCTGGTTGCACTGGGCAAGATCAGTTTACCCTCAGGCCCGGTTGAAATTGTTATTGCCGCAAGTGTGCTGTTGGCCGCAATGCTGAATATTGTTAAGCCAAGGATGAACGTCGGGTGGAAGATCGCTTACGCCTTTGGCCTGATTCACGGGTTTGGTTTTGCCGGTGCACTGGCAGAGATCAGTGCAAATGAAACCCCGGGTCTAATGAGCCTGTTTGGCTTTAATCTGGGTGTGGAACTGGGCCAATTAGCGGTGGTTTTGGTGATGTTTCCATTAATGATGTTGATCTCTGCAAAACAAAAACTGGTGCGTTATTTTGTTCCGGTGTCTTCATTACTGGTCGGCATTTTGGCCTCGTCATGGATATTGGAACGCGTCATGAATAATATTTAAGCGAGACGCAATGAGACTAGCTATGTACTGGTGCCCCGAGCAGGATTCGAACCTGCGACCTTTCGCTTAGGAGGCAAACGCTCTATCCAGCTGAGCTACCGGGGCTTAATTATTTTCGGTTTTAATTGTTAAGCATTAGTGAGAACTTGCCAAGCCAGAGCCCCTGGGTACCCGAATGTTTTCCACCAGGTGTTGAATGTCTTCAGGTGGAGGTGTGGTGAACTTGGAAATCACATAAGCGCTGGAAAAATTCAACAAAGCGCCAACCGCACCAAATGCCTCTGGTGAAATTCCCAATAACCAGTTATCGGAAGTGTTTTCAGCGACTGCCCAATCGGCCACAAAGAAAAATCCCTTAAACCAGAAAATATACAACAAGGTTGAGAACAGACCAACCAGCATTCCCGCGATTGCGCCTTGTTTGTTCATGCGTTTGTTGAATATCCCCATCATCAAGGCAGGAAAGATAGAGGAAGCCGCAAGCCCGAAGGCGAGGGCAACAACCTGTGCGGCAAAGCCGGGCGGATTAATGCCCAACCAGCCTGCTACCAAGACGGCGCCGGCCATGGCGATACGTCCGGCCATAAGTTCGCGTCGTTCACTGATCTTGGGCATAAACACGCCCTTTAACAGATCGTGCGAAATGGCTGAAGCGATGGCAAGCAATAATCCCGCGGCAGTGGACAAGGCCGCGGCGATACCACCGGCAGCTACCAGGGCTATTACCCAGTTGGGTAATTTAGCGATCTCGGGATTTGCCAACACCATGATGTCGCGGTCCACTTTGATCATTTCATTACCTTTCCATCCCGCCTGTGCGGCGAAAGCGGCAAAATCGGGATTCTGGTCATTGTAATACTGGATACGGCCGTCAGAATTTTTGTCTTCAAACTCGAGTAGTCCGGTTTTTTCCCAGTTCTTGAACCACGTGGGTCGCTCGGCATATTCCAGTGCCTGACCGGATTCCGGGTTAATGGTTTGCATCAATTTCAAGCGCGCCATGGAACCGACCGCGGGTGCAGTGGTGTACAGAACGGCAATAAACAACAGCGCATAAAACGCCGACTTGCGCGCATCGGCCACTTTGGGCACGGTGAAAAATCGGATGATCACATGCGGGAGTCCGGCCGTTCCGATCATCAAGGACAAAGTCAGGAAAAACATATTCAGCGTTGAACCCTTTTGTACGGTGTATTCGGCAAAGCCCAGGTCTTTCAAAACGCTATCGAGTTTATCCAGCATATAAGTGCCACTACCATCGGCGAGAGTGGAGCCCAGTCCGAATTGTGGGACCGGATTTCCGGTAATGCTTAATGAGATGAATATTGCCGGCACGGTGTAGGCAAAGATCAAAACACAATACTGGGCGATCTGGGTGTATGTGATGCCTTTCATGCCGCCAAGTACGGCGTAGAAAAACACAATGCCCATTCCGGCATATAAACCGGTGTTGTAATCGACTTCCAGGAAGCGCGAGAACGCCACACCAATGCCCTTCATTTGCCCGATGACATAGGTGATGGAAGCCACGATCAGGCAAATGACCGCCACAATGCGGGCGGTTTTGGAATAAAAGCGGTCACCGATAAATTCCGGCACGGTGAATTTGCCAAACTTTCGTAAGTAAGGCGCCAGGCATAAAGCCAGTAACACAAAGCCGCCGGTCCAGCCCATCAAATACACCGAGGCGTCGTAACCCTGAAAGGCGATCAGGCCGGCCATGGAAATAAAGGAGGCGGCCGACATCCAGTCGGCCGCAGTTGCCATGCCATTGGCAACCGGGTGTACGCCACTGCCGGCCACATAGAAATCCGAGGTCGAACGTGCGCGTGCCCAGATCGCGATACCGATGTATAAGGCAAATGTGGCAAACACCACAATGGTGGTCAGGGTCTTTAATTCCATGCTTAATCTTCGACCTTACTCATACGCGGTAACTTGTAATCTTCGTGCACATCAAACTCTTTATCCAGTTTGCTCATGCTGCGTGTGTAATAGTAGATCAAGATCAGAAAAACATAGATCGAGCCTTGTTGGGCAAACCAGAAACCCAGTTTGTAACCGCCGATCGAAAACCGGTTGAGTTGATCAACAAATAAAATGCCGCATCCGAATGACACAGCAAACCAGATCACAAGACATCTGAGGATCAGGCGTATGTTCTTTTTCCAGTAAAGTTGTTGATTGTTTTTCATGTTGGTTTTTTATTTTTTATAGTGCAGATTTTACTGGATCCCGGATAATCACTTTGTGATTTCCGGGATGACGTTATTAAATTGTCGATTATATTTTAATAACGTCACTTATTGAGGCGTCCATCGATTAATGCCTGGATCACTTCACTGTTGGCCAAGGTTGAGATATCACCCAAATGTTCCTGATCATTGGCGGCTATTTTTCGTAATATCCGACGCATGATCTTTCCAGACCGGGTTTTTGGTAAGCCACCGGCAAATTGGATGTAGTCGGGTGTCGCGATGGGTCCAATTTCTTTGCGCACCCATTGTTTGAGTTCTTGGTGCAGTTCGGGTGTGTCGTCCACGCCACGGTTAGAGCACACATACGCGTAAATTCCCTGACCCTTGATCTCATGCGGGCAACCCACCACGGCGGCTTCGGCAACCGAAGGGTGCGCAACCAGGGCACTTTCAATCTCGGCGGTTCCCAGGCGATGTCCGGACACATTCAGAACATCGTCCACGCGACCGGTGATCCAGTAGTAACCATCCGCGTCACGACGGGCACCATCACCACTAAAGTACTTACCCGGAAAATCTGAAAAGTAGGTTTTCACAAAACGCTCGTGATCGCCATACACGGTACGCATTTGACCGGGCCAGCTGTCGGTGATCACTAAATTTCCTTCGGCTTCACCGTCCAGTATGTTGCCTTGGTCATCAACTAGCGCTGGCTGTATGCCAAAGAACGGACGCGTGGCTGAACCCGGTTTGAGTTTGGTAGCGCCTGGCAATGGCGTGAGTGCTATTCCGCCAGTTTCGGTTTGCCACCAGGTATCCACGATCGGACAGCGACTGTCGCCGACCACTTTGTAGTACCAGTCCCAGGCTTCCGGATTGATGGGCTCACCAACCGTTCCCAAGAGTCTTAATGAAGAGCGTGAGGTGGCTTGCACTAATGCATCGCCTTCACGCATCAAGGCGCGAATGGCAGTGGGTGCGGTGTAGAACATGTTGACCTGGTGTTTATCGCAAATTTGCCAAAAGCGTGAGTAATCGGGATAACTCGGTACGCCTTCAAACATTAAAGTGGTCGCTGCATTCGCGAGGGGGCCATACACAATGTAACTGTGCCCGGTGATCCAGCCAACGTCTGCGGTGCACCAGTAAACATCGCCGGGTTTGTAGTCGAACACGTATTCGTGGGTCATTGAGGCATATACCAGGTAACCGCCGGTGGTGTGCAACACCCCTTTGGGTTTGCCGGTTGAACCCGAGGTGTACAGAATAAATAAAGGATCTTCGGCCTGCATGATCTCGGGTTCACATTCTGCAGCCGCTTGTGCGTGTAATGGTGCATACCAGTGATCGAGTGCGTCATTCCAGTCCACACTTGTACCCGTGTTCTTGATCACTAGAACTTTTTCCAGATAATCCATCACTCCCGGTTTTTTCGCAGCCGCATCCACATTCGCTTTGAGTGGGATCTGTTTGCCACCACGATTGGACGCATCGGCGGTGATCACAATATTACTTTTGCAGTCAATAATGCGACCCGCCAATGCTTCGGGTGAGAATCCGCCAAAAACTACCGAATGAATAGCACCAATTCGGCTACAGGCGAGCATCGCGTAAGCCGCTTCCAGGATCATCGGCATATACAAAGTGACGCGATCGCCTTTTTTGATGCCGAGATCTTTTAACACATTGGAGAATTTGCACACTTCATCGTGCAGTTTCTGAAAAGAAACCGATTTGGAGTTGGCAGGGTCGTCACCTTCCCAGATGATGGCGGTCTGTGTGGCGCGTTCAGGCAGATGGCGATCGATGCAGTTATACGAAACATTCAATTGTCCGTCTTCATACCAGCGAATATGCAGATCGTCTTTCTTAAACGATGTATCTTTGATCTTGGAGTAGGGCTTGTACCAGTCCAGACGCTTGCCGTGTTTGTCCCAAAAAGCCTCATTGTCTTCAACAGACTCTTTGTACATGGCCAAATACTCTGAATTATTCAGCTTGCTGTGTTTGGCATAAGCGGCAGGAACAGGGTACTTGTCAGACATGGGATTTCCTTGTGCGGGTAATTATTTACTCGAGAACTTTGGTTAAACTTGATAATACATTATTTTTAATCTGTTCTTGTCCATCCTCGTTCGGATGAATGCCATCTTGTTGCATCCATTCTTCTTTCAGGGCAACACCGTCAAGGATGAACGGGATCAGTGGGACATTTTGCTCTTTGGCCAGTTGTGGGTAAATTGCGGCAAAGGTTTCGGTGTACCGTTGACCATAATTGGGCGGGATCTGAATTCCGGCTAAAACCACTTTGGCGCCAGTGGCTTTAACCGTTGCAATGATCTTGCTTAAATTGTCACGAATGTTCTTAACCGGATATCCGCGCAAGCCATCGTTGCCACCGAGTTCCACGATCACGACCTCGGGCTTGTGTTGTTCAAGTGCTTGCGGCAAGCGTGCTAAACCACCACCTGTGGTATCGCCGGAGATTCCGGCATTGATGAGTCGGTAGCGGTTTTCAGCTGACGAGTTCAATTCCTGTTCAAGCAAATGCAGCCAGGATTTTTCCAGTACAATGCCATAGCCCGCAGTCAGACTGTCACCCAGGACCAGAATTCGCTTACGCTCATCCAGGATCGTTGTGGTCTTGGAGTCAATATCTACCGAAGCCAAAGTGTCGTCTGCAAGAGCAGGCGCTTGCACGGTTTGCATGTCGGCAGTTTGCCGGTTTTGTTCGGATCGTTCTTGCAACTGCACGCTGGCGTCTTGCCAGATGATGTATGAGAACAGGGCAATGATTAGTACCGCAATGATTGATAGAATAGTTTTAAACATATTAATAATTAATCGAAACGCCTTCGGTTATTAACAGAGCAATCCATGACAGCCCAAGCCATGACAGACCAAGCCATTGTAACCAAAAATCTGAGTAAAGTAGTTTCAACCAGTGACAATGAATTAAAAATTCTGGATAACATTAATTTCAGCCTCGCATCCGGGGAAAGTCTGGCCATTGTTGGACCCTCGGGTGCCGGTAAATCCACACTCCTGGGCTTATTGGCCGGACTGGATGTGCCCAGTTCCGGAAGTATTCACCTGGCCGGACAAGAGATCACGGCCCTGGACGAAGAACAACGGGCAGCCATGCGTTCCGAACTGGTTGGTTTTGTGTTTCAAACCTTTCAGTTATTACCCAGTCTTACCGCTTTGGAGAATGTAGCTTTGCCTCTGGAATTACGCGGGGATAAAACGGCCGAACAACAATCCGCCGGGTATCTGGCGCGCGTGGGTTTGTCCGACCGGCTCAAGCATTATCCTCGAACTTTATCGGGTGGCGAACAACAAAGGGTGGCAATTGCGCGCGCCTTTGCCTGTAACCCGAAAATATTGTTTGCCGACGAGCCGACCGGAAACCTGGATGCCAAAACCGGTGAAAAGGTCAGTGACCTGCTGTTTGCCATCAATCAAGAAGAGGCGGCCACTCTGGTTCTGGTAACGCATGAACAACGCCTGGCTGATCGCTGTCAGAACATATTACGCATCGAAGCCGGACAACTCGTGCCACAAGACTCTTAAGCATGCTGATCTGGAAACTCTTAATTCGCGATTGGAAGGGTGGTCAACTTGGATTGATCGCCACGGCTTTGGTATTGGCGGTGGCTGTTGTGACTTCGATCACCCTGGTCGCCGATCGAGTGGAAAAAGCCCTGAATCGTGAAACCAGCAGTTTTCTGGCCGCTGATATGGTGGTCCGCAGTTCCAAAGATTTTTCGGCTAATTATTTAACAAAGGCCAAGGCCATGGGCCTGCAGTCGGCACGTGTGATCGAGTTTGCCTCGATGTTGTTTCGTGGTGACGATTCCAATCTGGCCTCGGTTAAAGCCGTGGAGGCGACCTATCCATTACGCGGCAAACTGACCGTGAGTGATGTGGCTTTCACCGCGAATCCAGATGACTGGACCAAAACCACCGAGGTGCCGCCACCCGGTGAGGTCTGGATAGGAGAGCGCTTGATCCCCTTATTGGATATTCAGCTTGGTGACATGCTGGAAGTTGGTGAGGCAAAACTCAAGGCGACCAAGATTGTGGTTGCTGAACCCGACGGAGCCACCGGTTTTTCGGCTTTCGGGGCGCGTGTACTAATGAACTATGCCGACATTCCCGAAAGCAAGGTTATTCAACCGGGTAGCAGAGTTCGCTACAAATTGCTGGTGGCCGGTGATGAAAAAGACGTCCAGGCATTTGGAGAGTGGGTCAAACAACAAAAGTCGCCGCATGAAAGTCTGGTCTCACCACAAAACGCGCAAGAGAATCTGCAAAGTACACTGGAAAAGGGTCGTCAGTTCTTATTGCTCGCAGGCAGTGTCGGGGTGATGTTATCTGCCATCGCACTGGCACTGGCCAGTCATCGCTACGCCACGCGCCACATTAATCAAGTCGCCTTATTCAAAAGTTGGGGTTTGCAAGCTGTACAGATCCGTCGAATCTATTTTTTGCAATGCGCCTTGTTGGCGTTTCTCGCAACTTTGATCGGATTATGCATAGGCTGGTTAATTCATCTGGGATTATTGGGCTCTATTAAAGACCTTTTACCACAGGGAATCCCGCCCGCCGACGCCAAACCCATGATAGCGGCCTTTGTGACCGGAATAGCCTGTTTACTGGGCTTTGCCTTGCCCGCCATTTGGCATTTACCTGGCATCCCGCCGTTGCGGGTTCTGCGTCGTGACATTCAGGTTTCCATGAGTAGTCAGGGTTCGCGTTTGTTGATCGGGATTGGCGTAATTTTTGCCTTGGTGATCTGGTATAGCGGTTCCATGTCAATGGCGGTGTATTTTCTGAGTGGCTTGTTCGCGGTGTGTTTGGTGACGGGAGTTTTCGGATATTTTTTACTCGCAATTGGTAAAAGGGTTTCACACTGGGCGGGCAGTCGTTGGCGACTAGCCTTGGCCAATCTGTGGCGGCGACGCACACAAACCTTGCTGCAGATGGTCGCTTTTGGCGCCACGACCTTGTTGTTACTGATCATGATCACGGTACGAACTTCCCTGATCGATGACTGGAAACTCAAAATGCCGCCAGATGCGCCCAATCATTTTGTGGTGAATGTCGCTCCTCATGAAGTACAAGCGGTGAATAACATTTTGCAACAGCAGGATTTCACTACGCAAGCCTGGTATGCATTGGTACGGGCACGAATCACCGAGATTAACGACACAGTTCTAAGTGAAGCACAACAGCGTCGCTCGGAATCCGTACGGCGAGAAGTTAATTTAAGTACCGCGGATACTTTACCATTGGATAACCAGATCGTAAAAGGGCAGTGGTGGGATGGATTAGCGGGTACGCCGGTCGAACAAGGCGTGTCGGTTGAAAAAGAAGTCGCCACGGATCTGGGGCTTGAGATCGGTGATTCGTTGACCTTTAGTGTTGGCGGGCAACAACTCATAACGACGGTGAGCAGTATACGAACCCTGAAATGGGAGAACATGCAGCCGAATTTCTATTTTCTGTTTCCGACCGGTGTGTTGGACAAGTACCCGAATATGTCCATAACCAGTGTGTTCATTCCACGCGAGAAAAAGATCGTGGTGAACGATGTCTTAAAGCAATACCCGACTATCGCTGTCATTGATCTGGACGAGATCATAAACACTATTCGCAAGATCATCGATCGGGTGACTTTGGGTCTGGAGCTGATGTTGTTATTGGTACTTGCTTGTGGCGGCTTGGTGATGTTTGCCGCGATTAACTCTTCTTTCGATGAGCGCTTGCAAGAAAGCGCGGTGCTAAGAACCCTGGGCAGCAGTCGCAAGACTATTCTCGGGGTATTGGGAATCGAATTCGTTCTATTGGGTTTGTTATCAGGCTTGATCGCCGCGGTTGGCGCTGAAGCCGTTATTTATTTACTACAGACCTATATGTTCCAGATCGAACACGAGTTTCACCCGGAGATCTGGTTGCTGGGACCCGTGGGTGGTGCCTTGATCATTGGAGTTTTGGGCTTATGGCGCAGTAAATCCATCGTAACGGTGCCGCCCTTGCAGTCATTACGGGCAGTAGGGTGAGCAAAAATCAATTTTCTAACGCGTACTTTTACAAGTGCCCCAGTTCAAATAATACTGTAGGTAAGGTTTCAAAATTTGCAATTAATTCTATTAACAATATCTATATAACAATATCGGATCAATTTCAGAAATTTCAGAAATTTCAGAAATTTCAGAAATTTAATGGACCTTTAAATCATGATCAAAACCTCGCAAGCATTTATAAATGATTTTTTTAAACTGGAATCATCGGCAGGCATATTATTAATGTGTTCGGCCGTTTTGGCCATAGTTTTTGCCAATTCTCCATTACATATCTATTACGATATGCTTATTTCTACTCCTGTCGAGATCCGTATTGGACGGCTGGAAATTGCTAAGCCTTTGTTGTTATGGATTAATGATGGATTAATGGCTTTATTCTTTTTTCTTGTAGGACTTGAATTAAAACGTGAGTTACTGGAAGGTGAGCTTGCCGATAAACGCAATATTATTCTTCCTGGCATCGGAGCAATAGGTGGAATGTTAGCACCGGCTCTAATCTATATGTATTTTAATTATAAGGATCCGATTGCCATGCAGGGGTGGGCAATTCCGGCAGCAACCGATATTGCATTTGCTTTGGGTATCCTTGCACTGCTGGGTTCCAGAGTGCCAACTTCCGTAAAAATATTTTTAACATCTATAGCGATATTTGATGATCTGGGTGCGATCCTGATTATTGCATTCTTTTACACCAGCAAGATCTCAATTACTGCTCTTGTTATTGTTGCACTTTGTCTTCCGATTTTGACCATACTGAACAAGCGTAATGTTTGTAACAAAAGTCCCTACCTCCTGATCGGGCTTGTGATGTGGGTTGCCATGCTGAAATCAGGCGTACACGCAACACTTGCAGGAGTGTTACTTGCAATGTTTATTCCCATCAAGTCGAAATCCAGACCGGAGTATTCTCCACTAAAAAGTCTTGAGCATGACCTGCATACGATTGTGGCATTTGTCATATTACCTGTATTCGCTTTTGCCAATGCAGGAATAAATTTGCAGGGTGTAGGTTTAGAGCAGGTCACGCACAGTGTACCCGCAGGAATTGCGCTCGGATTATTTGCCGGCAAGCAGATTGGTATATTTGGATTGTGTTGGCTGGCGATTAAACTAAAACTGACCAGTTTACCAAAAGCCATGTCCCTGAAGAGTTTGTATGGAACAGCAGCTTTATGTGGCGTCGGGTTCACTATGAGTCTGTTTATTGGTTCGCTTGCATTTGAGGAGACCGGTGTCAATTTATTGTTTGATGAGCGTCTTGGAATCATTATTGGATCTATTGCTTCAGGGATTATTGGCTATCTGGTCTTGCGAAGTGCATATGCGACTAAGCTGGAAAAAACATCATGACTGCTGCGGTTTAGGAATGAATTCTGATGAGTTGTTTTCTCACCTATAAACATATCGTTACTGTTATTACGGGCGGCGAGGCGACATGAGCCGACACATGATAACCATTGCGGTTCTGATTATTGCAATACTTTTGTACGCCTTCGGATTTGCGATGCAAGCCACAATACTGATCGTGCTGGGGTGTGTGGCCGAATTAATCTTTTGGATAAGAGTGATTCGTGCAATGTGGAACACTAAATCAAAATCGAACTCCGACAACAACTAGATACGATCAATACATCATGCGCTAAGTCAGGGATCTAAAGAACAGATCACAGAATCCGTTTAAACACTGTTAATTGCTCATTATTTTAATTAAAGGCCTGGAATGCCGGGCTTCAGTACCATTAGTACAAAAGCAATTGCAGGACTAAATAAAGCAATTAATCCGTAAATTTCCCATTTTTTATACAGGGAAGTGAAGTGATTCCAGCTTTTTTCATCGGAGTTTTGAGTTTCGCAATATTGTGAAATTTGTTTTTGTAATGGGGCGATCCAGATCGAGAACACAATCCCCGATACGGCAAATAACATCAGTGCCCAGAATATCCAGCCAGTACTGAGAATTGGAAATTTCGCCGCAAGCGCCAATGCCACGCCACTGATCAAAATGCCGAAGACGCCGGGTAAGGTGAACCATCGATCACTTTTGCTGATGCCCGAGAAGGTGGAGGCAATTATTTTAAAGTCACGCGATTTTTTTGCGTGCGCGGCCCAAAAGAGTCCGGTTGTGATATTGCCAATAAATATGATTACACTGGCAATGTGAATGGTTTTCCAACTCAAGTAATCCATAGTTTACGTCCCGCGAATTTTATTTTGCTTATGATTTTATTCTACCGCTGTAAAATGCCCATGGATGCATAACCACTGGCCATTTTCTTTCACAAAGATCCGGGTTGATTTACCGCGTGAGGTAAAACGCTCACCATTGATGGTGCCACTGTCCGTCCAGTAGTAGGTCATCCAGGCAGTATTGCCACGAATATGAAATTCTGGTTGATGCATGAAGGTTCTAACATTTTTCGCACGCATCAAGTAGTCCGCATAACTCGCTCGTTCCTTATCTTTACCGCTTTGCAAATAAGTATCCGATTCACCGAACACCGTGTAGTCGTCATGAACATATTTCAAATACTCTTCAACATCGCCTTTTTCTACTGCAGCCCACATGGCGATGACGTTTGATTTGATAAGGTCTGCATTTGTGGCAGGTTTAGCACTGAGGTTGACGGTGAATGCCATTAGAACAAACAGGAAAGTGATTATTTTGTACATTCTGAGTCCTTGTGATTATCAATGAATGATTGGAATATTAGCTTAATCAGTTTATCGGACTTTAGCGCGGAATACTTAATTGTTTTAAATCAATGAGTTAGAGCATGAATAGCCAAATTCTGACAAGCCGTTATAATCGTTTGTTCAAATTAGATTACCAAGCATCATGAATCCGGATATTGAGCAAGTCTTTTCCGGCTAAAGGGTAATTTTTTATACATGAATCCAAGAGACAATTATGAAAAAACTATTATTAATAACTCTGTCGAGTTTGTTGTTGATCTCAGCCTGCGGTAAAGCCGACCCAACCGCAGACACAGCTGATAAAGAAGTTATGCAAAAAGAAATCAAAGATACGGTCAAAGATGTGACCCGGATTGTGAATAAAGAAGCCGATGCGGCGGGTATGAATCTGGCTGCCGATTCAGATAATCTGCTGCTCGCCGAATGGCAAGGGCCTTATCAGGGCGTTCCGGCTTTTGACAAGGTGAAAGTAGAAGATCTGAAACCGGCGTTGGAAATTGCCATGGCCAAAAGTCTGAAAGACATTGATGCAATCGCCAATAACCCGGAGCCACCCACTTTCGCCAATACCATGGAGGCCCTGGAGCGTTCCGGTCCTGAACTTGATCGGGTGTTCACGTATTACGGTATCTGGAGTTCGAACAAATCAAGTCCGGAGTTTCGTGAAATTCAGCGTGAAATGGCGCCGAAGCTTTCCGAGTATTCTTCCAAGATCCGTCAAAACAAGAAACTTTTGAATCGCTTAAAAGCCGTTTACGATTCTCGCCATGACAGTGGTCTGCGCGATGATCAAAAACGTGTGATTGAATTATCTTACGAAGGTTTTGTTCACGGTGGCGCGACGCTTGAAGGCGAGAAAAAAGATCGCTTTGCCGAAATACAAAAAGAACTCTCCGAGTTGCACACAAAATTCGGTAACAACGTTTTACATGATGAAGAAAGCTATGTGTTGTATCTTACCAAGGATCAACTGGGCGGGCTTTCCGAATCCTTTGTTAATTCTGCGGCCGCAATCGCCAAAGAAAATGGCAAAGAGGGGATGTACGCCATTACCAATACCCGTTCTTCCATGTCGCCATTTCTGACGTATTCCACCGAACGCGACTTGCGTAAAAAAGTTTGGGAAACCTATTATAACCGTGGCAATAACAACGACGAATACGACAACAAAAAAGTTATCGCTGATATTCTTAAACTGCGTCACGAGCGGGTCGGTCTTATGGGTTATAAAAATTACGCGACCTGGCGCCTGGAAAACCGCATGGCCAAAAATCCGGAGAACGCCCTCGAGCTCATGGAAGCGGTATGGCCGGCGGCTATTGGTCGGGTGGCCGAAGAAGTGGTCGACATGCAAGCCATTGCCGATAAAGAGGGTGCCAATATTACTATTGAGCCCTGGGATTATCGTTTTTACGCTGAAAAAGTTCGTGCCGATAAATACGATCTGAATTCGGATGAAGTAAAGCAGTTCCTGCAGCAAGACAAACTGGTGCAAGCCATGTTCTATGTGGCCGGTGAATTGTTTGATTTCAAATTCGACCTCATCGACGACGGCTCAGTGCCGGTGTTCCATGAAGACGTGACCGTGTATGAGGTCACAAAAAAATCAAATGGTAACCATGTTGGACTTTGGTACTTTGATCCCTTTGCCCGCAAAGGCAAACGTTCCGGCGCCTGGGCAACCACCTATCGCAGTCGCTCGACATTCGATGGTGAGAAAAATGTTCTGGCATCGAATAATTCCAATTTCGTCAAAGCCGCACCCGGTGAAGCGGTATTGATCTCCTGGGATGATGCCAACACCTTGTTCCATGAATTTGGTCATGCCTTGCATTTCCTGGCCGCTGATGTGGCGTATCCGACTTTGCAGGGCGGAGTGCGAGACTACACCGAATTCCAGTCGCAGTTATTAGAGCGTTGGTTAAGCACTGATGCCGTGATCGATAATTATCTGGTGCACCATGAAACCGGTAAACCGATTCCGGACGAGTTGGTTAAAAAGATCAAAGCCGCGGCTACCTTTAACCAGGGTTTTGCTACCACCGAATATTTGGCCTCAGCCTTAATGGATATGCGTTATCACACCAGTGATCCCGAAGGGCTTGATGTGGCAAAATTTGAAAAAGAAAATCTACTTGATCTGAACATGCCCAAAGAGTTGCCCATGCGTCATCGTTCCACGCACTTCGGTCACATTTTTTCGGGCGAAGGTTATTCTTCCGGTTACTACGGTTACATGTGGGCAGACGTATTAACCTCGGATGCATCCGAAGCGTTCAAGGAAGCTCCGGGTGGTTTTTACGATAAGAAAGTTGCTACAAAACTGGTGAATTATTTGTTTGCTCCACGTAACTCTATCGACCCGGCTGAAGCCTATCGTTTATTCCGTGGTCGCGATGCAAAAATAGAAGCCTTAATGCGAGACAGAGGGTTTCCGATTCCTGAAAAGGATTAATAAACTCACTGAATGGATTCGACAAAACGCCTCGAGAGATCGGGGCGTTTTTTTTATGCTCGACTGAATAATCCAGCTGCTTCCAAAATGTACAATATATAGCACATATCAAAAAGATTCCAAAATGCGTAAAACTAGGCTAAACTGTTGAAAATTAAAGAGAAGCATGCGCCAAGCCCATCGCCAAACCTACGTAAGTCACTGAAAATTATATAAAAATCCTTTAGTCATTTTTTCACGACCCAATCTAACCGATCTTTGGATACGCAACCATGACCGAATCCATCTCTAGTAAGCAAATTCTGGCTCCGTTTTTTGGTTCCAACGCGACCTATGTTGAAGCCATCTACGAAGCTTATCTTGACGACCCAAATAGCATTGCGAATAACTGGAAAGAGTACTTCGATGACGTACTGGGCGTAAAAAGTAACGGGGAAATTCCTCATGCTCCGATCATTGAAGAGTTTGCCTACCGTTTACAAAACAAAAAAGCCCTGGCGCCGGCAACGGGCGGTTCGGACGACCTGGGAATTTACAAACTTATTGATGCGTATCGTCAACACGGTCATCGTGCGGCCAAGCTAGATCCACTCGGATTGATTAAACCGGAAAACTTGAGTCAACTGGATCCAGCCACCTATGGCTTAAGCAACATGGACGCGAAATTTGGTGACGAGATCTTTGGTGAAACCGGTTTGTCATTAAAAATCATAATACAGCGCATGCACGATCTGTATGCCGACACCGTTGGTGCCGAATTCAATCATGTGAGTATCGATGAAGAGCGCGAATGGCTATATCAACGTTACGAGTCGGTCAACACCGTCTTAAGCAAACAAGAAAAAATTCACACACTGGAACAACTGACCGCAGCTGAAGGCATTGAAAGTTATTTGCACACCAAGTACGTGGGCCAAAAACGATTTTCTCTGGACGGCGGTGATGCCTTGATCCCCTTAATGGACCAACTCATTCAACAGTCGGGTTTATCCAAGATAGAAGAAGTTGTGATCGGCATGGCACATCGCGGTCGTTTGAACATTCTGGTGAATGTACTGGGCAAACCGCCGCAAGATCTGTTTGACGAGTTTGAAGGCAAACTCGACGACACCGAGATTAAAGGTTCCGGTGATGTGAAATACCACATGGGTTTTTCCACCGACATCCAGACCCAGGGCGGCCCGGTGCATGTGGCCCTGGCATTTAACCCGTCGCATCTGGAAATTGTGAACCCGGTCGTTGAGGGCTCGGTGCGCTCACGCCAGGATCGTCGTCATGATGCTAAAGGTGAAACTGTGTTGCCGGTCTTGATTCATGGTGACTCGGCTTTTTCCGGTCAGGGCGTGGTCATGGAAACCCTACAAATGTCACAGATCCGCAGCTTTTATACCGGCGGCACGGTGCACATAATTTGCAATAACCAGGTTGGTTTTACCACCAACAAACGCGAAGACGTACGTTCAACCCGTTATTGCTCGGATGTGGCCAAAATGATCGAGGCGCCAATTTTGCACGTGAATGGCGATGACGCCGAGGCGGTCATCAAAACCGTACGCACGGCGCTGGACTATCGCAATAAATTCAATAAAGATGTGGTCATCGATCTGGTTTGTTATCGTCGTCACGGACATAACGAAGCGGATGAACCGGCTGCCACACAACCGCAAATGTATCAAGTGATTCGCAAGCACCCTAAAACTCGAGAGATCTATGCCGCACAACTTGAGCAAGAGGGCGTTGTAGATAATGCAGCCGCCAAGCAACTGGTCAGTGCCTATCGTGAAGGCCTGGACAATGGCATTGTGGTTTCGCAAAAAACTTTAGGTTTTGTCGGCAATGAACATACCGTTGACTGGTCGCCGTACAGCAATGAACACAAGTGGAGTTATAAGGTTGATACCACTTTAAGTGAAGAAAAGGTTGCTGAATATTCCAAAGTCTTAACCACGATTCCTGAAGGCTTTAAAGTACACAACCGCGTGAAAAAGATCATTCAGGCACGTGAGCAAATGGCCAATGACGAGATCCCGATGGACTGGGGTTTTGCTGAAAATATGGCTTACGCCGGTATTCTGGATGACGATTATCCAATACGTTTAACCGGGCAGGACAGTGGCCGTGGCACATTCTTCCATCGTCATGCAGTGTGGCATAACCAAACAGAAGATGCCGAACATATTCCTTTACAACACATACGTGAAGGCCAGCCTACCTTCCGGGTAACCGATTCATTTTTATCCGAAGAAGCGGTATTAGGATTTGAGTACGGGTATTCCACCGCAGAACCCAAAACCCTGGTCATCTGGGAAGCGCAGTTCGGCGACTTTGTAAATGGCGCACAAGTGGTGATCGATCAATTCATCAGTTCCGGTGAGTCAAAATGGGGACGTTACAGTGGCCTTGTCATGTTCCTGCCGCACGGTTATGAAGGCCAGGGCCCTGAACATTCTTCAGCGCGTCTGGAACGCTTTTTGCAATTGTGTGCCGAGCACAATATGCAAGTTTGTGCACCGACTACTCCGGCACAAATGTTCCATATGCTGCGTCGTCAGATCATGCGTCCCATTCGTCGCCCGCTGATCGTGATGACACCCAAAAGTCTGTTACGGCACAAGTTGTCAGTCTCTACCCTGTGGCAACTGACGGATGGCGGATTCCAGACCATTATCAAAGAAATGGATGATCTTGACGATAATAAAGTAGAACAGGTGGTGTTCTGTAGCGGCAAGGTTTATTACGACTTGCTGGAAGAACGTCGCAAACGCGGGATAGACAACGTTGCCCTGGTCAGACTTGAGCAGTTGTATCCTTTCCCGATCAAGTTGTACGAACAACAAGTTACGCGCTACAAAAATGCCAAACAAATTGTGTGGTGTCAGGAAGAGCCGCAAAACCAGGGCGCCTGGTATTCCATTCGTCATCGCTTAATGGCACCGGTTGCCAAGCATCAGGAATTGCGCTTTGCCGGACGCAAACACGCATCGGCACCGGCAACCGGATACGGCCGAATTCACAAACTCGAGCAGGAAGCATTAATTAATGACGCATTGAATATCAATGCCGTACATTCCGACAGCGAACACGATGATACGCATGAAGTGCATCACGAATAAGTAAACCGTATTCAGTCAGCCAAATTTAACTTAGCGAATTATATAAACATCAAATTTATTGCAATCAGGAATTTATTATGAGTATTGAAGTAAAAGTACCTCAACTCCCCGAATCCGTTACCGATGCCACCGTGGTGACCTGGAACAAACAACCGGGTGACAGCGTCAGTCGTGACGAGAACCTGGTAGACCTGGAAACCGACAAAGTGGTCTTGGAAGTCCCGGCCCCGGTCGACGGCGTGCTCATGGAGATCCTGATTGGTGATGACACCACAGTAACCAGTGGTGAGATATTGGCGATCATCGACGATACGGCAAGTGCCGCTCCATCGGCGCCAGCAGCGAGTGACGAGGCCCAGGCGCCAGCCGCCAGTGCTGCCAGCAATGCTGAGAGTGATGTGAAAACCAGCCCGGCCGTACGCCGTATGCTGGAAGAACATAATTTGAGTGCGGATGATATTCCGGCGTCGGCAAAAGACGGACGCATCACCAAAACCGATGTCCAGGCTTATCTGGATAAAGGCACGAGTAAATCTCCCACACCAGCGGCTGCATCCAAAGCGGTCGTACCGGTCGCCAGTCTGGGTGGGCGTGAAGAACGTCGTGTGCCAATGACACGTTTGCGTAAAAAGATTGCCGAACGCATGGTGCAGTCCAAATCCGAAGCGGCCATTCTCACTTCATTCAATGAAGTTGATCTGACCGAGGTCATGGCACTACGCGCCAAGTACAAAGAGAAATTTGTTAAAGATCACGGCGTTAAACTTGGTTTTATGTCGTTTTTTGTCAAAGCCGCGGCCGAAGCCTTGAAAAAATTCCCGGTCGTTAATGCCTCGATCGAAGGCACAGACATAATTTATCACGACTA
>JABDMI010000057.1 GCA_013001575.1 Gammaproteobacteria bacterium | reverse complement strand
CCGATGCGACGTCGCTAACCGATTCAGGGATCGTGTGTAAAGGCATGTTCAAAGGTGAAGAGATCATCGGCATCAAACTGAATTTCAGCAAACGCTATATCACTCTTGCCCCGGTTGCCACGGTGATTGGGCTTGCGTTTCAAATGCGTGACCCGGATGGTTTGTTGGGCGATATAAAAGACTACGGCATTACCGCCGCGCTGGTGCCACGGGAGACGCCTGGAATCACCATCGGGCGCAGACATTTCCCCCTCAATGTGCCATTCCAGAATGGACCATTGCAAGGAAAAGACGTGTTTATTCCACTCGACTACATTATTGGCGGCCATGAAAAAGCCGGACAAGGCTGGAAAATGTTGTGCGAACAACTGTCGGTTGGGCGTTGTATCTCTTTGCCTTCCAACGCCACCGGTGGTGCCAAAGCGGCAGTGGCCTCGTCTGCGGCGTATGCACGTATCCGCAAACAATTCGGACTACCCATTGGCAAATTTGAAGGAATTGAGGAAGTACTGGCACGCATGGCAGCCAAAACCTATTTCATGGATGCGGCGCGCAAAATGACGGCAGGTGCGATCGATCTGGGTGAGGTGCCATCGGTACCCTCAGCCATATTGAAATATCACCTGACCGAAACAGGACGCCTTATTGGAATCGATGCCATGGACGTACACGGAGGTAAAGGTATTTGCATGGGGCCAAAAAATTATCTCGCCCGTGCCTACCAGGGGACGCCAGTCGCAATCACCGTTGAAGGTGCCAATATCATGACCCGCAGCTTGATCATTTTCGGGCAGGGTGCCATTCGATGCCATCCCTATGTGCTCAAAGAAATGCACTCGGCGGCCAACGAAGATCAGGAACAAGGGCTGAAAGATTTTGATACAGCCTTATTCGGGCATATCGGATACGCCATTAGTAATGCGGTGCGTTCTTTCTGGATGGGCTTGACCTATGCGCGGTGGACCGATGTGCCCGTGGAAGGCCCGACCAAACGCTACTTCCAGCATCTCAACCGCTTCAGTTCGGCCTTTGCCTTTGTTACGGATGTGTCGATGTTGACACTGGGTGGCAAGCTCAAATTCATGGAATCCACTTCCGGACGCTTGGGCGATATGTTGTCGATGATGTATTTGGCTTCAGCAACCTTGAAACATTATGAAGACCAGGGTCGACCGGCCGAAGATCTGCCCTTGGTGGAATGGGCTTGCCGTCACCTGTTGTATCAAAATCAAGAACAGTTACACGCCATGTTACGCAATTTCCCGAATAAATGGATCTCACGTTTGTTACGGTTCTGCGTGTTTCCGCGCGGACGCAAATATTATTCCCCGGCCGATGAATGGAACAAAGACATCGTATCCAAACTCATGGCAGACACGCCAACCCGCCGCCGTTTGACCAAGGGAATATATAACACCGTTGAACCGAATAATCCTTTCGGTTTACTGGAAGAAGCCATGCAATTGTGCATTGATGCCGAGCCTTTATTGAAAAAGATCCGCAGCGCACAACGCGAAGGTGTGTTCACTAGTGACGGCGATGATCGCGATGTTTACCTCGCTGCCCAGGAAGCGGGCGTGCTCACAGCGGAAGAGGCCGAACAATTATTGAATATGGATGACAAGGTCATGAATATTGTCAACGTTGACGACTTTGCCCCGCATGAACTTGGCACCAAGGCGCAACCCAAACCCGAGTTAGTGCAAAATTACGACGAGGCGTCAGCGGCTTGATCACTGGACTGAATAATCAAACTTAATATGATCACATGCAAGGGTTCGAATTATCGAACCCTTTTTTAATGCTAAAGTACACAAATGCAGCTGATCAAATCCACCCCCAGGCTACCTAAAGCGCAACCAGTGATCTATGAAGTCACGCTCACGATTGATGTGGAGGTGATTGATGAGTTCGATGAGTGGTTACAAAAGCATGTAGAGGAAATGCTCGCGATTCCGGGTTTTGTTTCGGCCTCAATTTCTGTGGTGGATAATCAAGACGAGAATAATCGACAGCGATGTGTGCAATATCGGCTGTCTGATCAAGCCGCATTAGATTCTTATATCGACAAGGATGCCGAGCGAATGCGTGCTCAGGGGCTGGAAAAATTTGGCGAGAAAATTTCAGCCCAGCGCCGGGTCTTGACAATTGCACAAGCCGCTACTGCACAAGATATGTGTTGTGCAAATTGTGGCACGCAACTGGAAGGGCGCTTTTGCAGTAGTTGTGGCCAGCGTGAGGAACCCAGAGTTCCTACCATGATGTCGGTTGTTAGGGAGTTCACCAACGCGGCTTTCGGTCTTGAATCCAGGCTATGGCGAACTATTCTGCTACTGATTTTCAAGCCCGGGCGACTAACGGCGGACTATCTGGCCGGTAAGCGGCAAAGCTATACCTCACCATTACGCATTTATTTGCTCTTTAGCATTGTTACTTTTGCCTATTTTGCCTTCGTGGGCAACTCGGTTATCCAGGATCTCAATACATCAACTTCGGGGATGACATTTAATCTTGATGAAAAAGATATAAACATCAGTTCCGGTTTGTTGTCACCCGAGATGGATGAAAAAATCAAACAAAGAACCATTGAGATCTCAAAAGAAATTGAAGAACATGGGTTTGCAGCAATCACCCAGCATATTTTTCAGATATTGCCAACCGCATTGCTGGTTTTCTTGCCTGTTATCGCATTGGTTTTTAAAATTCTCTATCTGGGTAGTGGGAAATATTACGTAGAGCATTTGGTGTATTTATTACATAATCACGCTTTAGTATTTGTGATTATCTTGATCACAGCAGCTGTGTCAAAAGTCAGTTCAAGTTTTGAGATCATGGGTCTGCCAGCGACGATTTTTATCAACTTATTATGGTTTGTATATTTACCCTATTATTTTTATAGGTCGATGCGTTTGGTCTATGCACGCTCACGCTGGATCACCATTGCTTCATTTATATTGATTCAATTTGTGTACCTGGTGATGTTCAGTTTAATGTTACTGATAACCACTATTTATGCCGGATATACTTTTAGTTAAGCCGGTATTCAGTATCAAAAACTATAATGACAGCATTAGCCTTTCGTTATTGATTCGAGAAATAGATATGCAGTATATAAAAAAATCCAGGTTTTTCATGGGCTTAGTTGCTATCATAGGCCTCTCGGCCTGTGCCAGTACACCCAAGACCGACTTTGATCCCAGCGCCGATTTTTCGCAATATCGCACTTTTCAGTGGCAATATTCAGAAAATTCCACCGCTCGGGAATTGGCCGATCCGGTCTATGACAGCCCGCTATTCGAGAAAAAGCTCGAAGCTGCAGTCGCCAACCTCATGCTTGATCGAGGTTTTGAAGGCAGTGACACGCCGGACATGTATTTGACTTACCACATGGCCGATGCCAAACGTAAAAACTATCCTGTGAATTTTGCTATTGGTTATGGTCGTTACAGCCGTCATTCTTACTGGAATATTTACGCTCCGCGTTTACGCGACTTGCAGCGTGACGAGGTTCTGGTCATTGTTGATGCATTGGATGCCAATACCCAGGAGTTAGTCTGGCGTGGCTGGACTAAAACCCAACGCCGCAGTCGCCCGCACTCCCAATCCGATATGGATCGCTTGGCGGGAAAAATTCTGGCGGGTTTTCCACCGCAGTAATTTTATTGTGCAAAACTACCGACAGGGCCCGATCATTCGGGCCTTTTTTGGTTTACCAGAATTCAACGCACGCTGTGAATCGTAGCTAAGACAGTATTCTTATAAGCACGTAAAATAACGCTATGTCTCAACTTTCTGAACAACGCACCATATTGCACGTGGACATGGACGCGTTTTTTGCCTCGGTTGAACAACGCGATAATCCGGAATTACGCGGCAAGCCGATAATCGTTGGCGGGAGCGGACCGCGCGGAGTAGCCGCCGCAGCGAGTTACGAGGCACGCAAGTTCGGCGTGCGCTCGGCCATGCCCACCCGCGAGGCGCTGCGCCGGTGTCCGCAACTGATCTGTGTGTCCGGTCGTATGTCGGTGTATCAGGAAGTCTCTAAACAGATTTTCAAAATATTCCAGGACTTCACCCCGCAAGTGCAAGGCGTTTCGGTGGATGAGGCCTATCTGGATGTGACTGGTTGTTTGCGTCTGCATGGTTCGGCCATGGCGATTGCCAAGCAAATCAAACAACGCATTAAAGCCGAGACCCAACTCACCGCATCAATCGGCATTGCGCCAAACAAGTTGGTGGCCAAGATCGCTTCCGACCTGGAGAAACCGGATGGCATCGTCGAGATCCGGCAACACGAATTACCACAACGCCTCGACGATCTGCCGGTCAAAGTAATTCCGGGGATTGGTAAAGTCACATTGCCTAAATTACAACACCTGAATATTCACACCATGCAAGACCTGCGTTTGGCTAATCCGGATAAAGTGCGTCACGTATTCGGTAAATACACACAGCGCATGCAAAATAAAGCCGCAGGTATCGATCAACGCCAGGTGCGCGAGGGTGATGCGGATAAAAGTATTAGTCACGAAATTACCTTTGATCGAAACATTGGCGAACCGGGAATGTTGATGCGGCATTTGCAACGACTCAGCGATAAAACCGCCACCCGATTGCGCACCAAACAATACCTTGCCGCTACGCTGCAGATCAAATTACGTACTCCGGATTTTCAGACCTTTACCCGCCAGACCAGAATGCATCCGGCCAGTGCCGATTCCAGTGTGTTACTGAATGTTGCCAAACAATTACTTGAGCGATGGTTACAGGCCAATCCCGGGGCCAAATTACGTTTACTGGGTGTGGGGGTGTCACAGTTATCGGAATCGTCCCAGCTCGATCTGTTTGCCGAAAATTCTACCTCTGGAATGGAACCACACAAGCCTCAAGGGCGTCCAAAAAGCCTGGATGAAACCATGGACGACATCAAGGCAAAGTTTGGAAAAGAGGCTATAAAGCATGGCCAAAGCGTGAATTTATCTTATACTGAGCGTGAGACCAACAAGATCGACAAGGATGATACGCCTTAAAACAGGGTTTTAATTTTTTATGTACGCAGACTTTTTTTCATTATCGGAAAAACCATTTTCAATTACGCCCGATCCGGCGTATTTGTTTTTGAGTAAACGCCACGAAGAAGCACTGGCGCATCTGATCTACGGGGTAACCGACAGCGGCGGCTTTATCCAGCTTACTGGCGAAGTGGGCACCGGTAAAACCACCATCATTCGAAGTCTGTTTGAACAACTTCCCGAAAACGTTGATATCGCCCTGATCCTGAATCCGCGTTTGAGCGTAAATGAATTCCTGCACTCGATCTGTGAAGAACTCAAACTCAGTGTGGAAAAAGGGGCGAGTAATAAAGATTGTTTCGACGCATTGAACCCTTATTTGCTCGATGCCTACGCTCAGGGACGTAAAGTTGTCCTGTTGGTGGATGAAGCTCAAAACCTGAGTGTGGAAGTGCTGGAACAGATTCGTTTGTTAACCAATCTGGAAACCCATAAAGATAAATTGTTGCAGATCATTCTGGTCGGGCAACCGGAATTGGAAGCCGTACTCAAGCGTCAAGATATGCGGCAGTTGGCGCAACGCATCACCGCACGTTATTACCTTACCTCTCTGGATAAATCTGAAACCCGGGCTTATATCAAACACCGCCTGAAAGTGGCCGGCGCGAAGTACAATATTTTCAAACCCGGTGCCGAAAACCTGATTTACAAGGCATCCAAAGGAATTCCACGCTTGGTGAATGTGATCGCCGATCGTTCGCTTCTGGGCGCTTTTAGTCTGCAACAACCCACGGTCAATACCAAGATCGCCAAAAAGGCGATTAAGGAAGTTCTGGGTGATGCCTTTGACAGCCTGAACAAGGAACGCAGTAATCCTGATCGCGCACGCTTGATCCCCAATTGGGCATGGTCGTCTGCCGTTGTCGTTTTGCTCGGATTGAGCGCCTGGAATTTTTGGCCACAGATCAAGCAACAGTTTTTTGATGGTCAGCAAGTTGCTTTGGCCAATGCGTCTACCCTTGATGCCCCGCAACAAACATCCGCCACAGCAACCGAAACGGATGCCCAAGACACTTCACCCGGTTCCAATCAATCTGCTGCACTTACTTCTACACAAGATCCTGTCACAGAACTCCAGGCAAGCCCGATCAGTTTGTCGGAATTATTTTCTGAACAAGCCTCAAACACCACTGCTGATGTGGCTTTTAACCAGTTACTCAAGGAATGGGGGCGAACCCCGTTTTATGATCACAGCAATGTGTGTGAGGTGGTCAAGGCCGTTGGTCTGCGCTGTTTGTACCAGCGGGGCACTTGGGCCGATGTTTTGGCGCTGGATCGCCCCGTGATCGTTGAGCTAAAAGACGCTCGCCAACAAAAACACCAACTTCTGATCAAGTCAGTTAATAAAGGGCAGATCGTTACGGGCTTGCCCAATGCAGACTATGCCGTTAGCTTGTCCGATCTGCAAAGCTATTGGCAGGGCTCCTATCTGGTTTTGTGGCAACCCGAACAATTGCATGATGATTCATTATTCTGGGGCACGAATAGTGATTCGGTGCTGTGGTTACGCGAGCAATTAAGCAAATTAGGCATGAATACCCAACCGCAAAACACCAATCGCTTATTCACGTCGGACTTGGCGCAATCGGTGAAAAATTTTCAAGCCTCCGTGGGTCTTGATCCGGATGGTATTGTGGGCTCGCGTACCTTTCTGGCTTTGAATGATGCTTTGGATATTGAAGGCAGGCCCCGGCTGGTAAAGGATAACTAATATGTCGTACATACTTGATGCCTTAAAACGTTCTGACCGTTCTCGCCAACTGAATACCACGCATGAGATGACCTACGCTGCGCAAGCCGAACACACAGGAGATCAAAATTTTTGGTTAAAAGTTGCGGTTATCCTGTTAAGCCTGGTTGCAGTAATCTCGTTGTTATACATATTTTTGTTTCGCGGACAGTCAACATTAACCCCGGTTGAATCATTACCAGAAACACAGCAATCAAACAGGGCAGTACTTAATATTCAGGGAAATACCGGGGTGAACCATACCCGGCCAGCGGATGAGCAATACACCCGACAATCCCGGAGCCAAGCTGTAAAAACGTCGCCAGCATCTACCCAACCGGATCAAACACTAACAAATCCGACCGAGACCATGCAAACACCGGCGGCACCGCGACCGATTGCACAGCCATCCCAAAATACTCAAGCTGCCAGCAGTCAACAAGCGCGACGCTCTTTATCCGATCTAGGCGTCACTTCCAATTCGCCCAAGCAGGCTGCAAACACCACTAACACACAAGCTGTGCCACAAACGTCTACGCCACCCGTCACCAGGTCGCCAAATTTACCATCTGACGAACCACGTAACGATTTTACCGGATACGCCAATTACCGCAGCGTGCGTTCGGAATACAATTTGCCGGACATGCATCTGGATATTTTGAAGTTCCACAATGACATTGACAGTCGTTTGGCGTTCATTAATATGTCGAAGTATCGGCAGGGTGAAAAAACCAAGGATGGTGTTGAAATAATGAAGATCGGCAAAGAAGGTGTGTTAATGAGTTATCAGGGTCGTAATTTTGTTCTTACTGCCAAATAGTCTGCCACATAGTACTTTACAGAGTCTTTCACTGCCACTTGAAGCTTTCACCTTCAGCCCAACCTATTCAGCATGAGTATTAATCTGGCGCATTAGCCAGATTATCACTACAATACGCCTCCTTAATTTACTAGCTACCCTGTCAAATCTATGTCTGCCGTTATTCGCGAAGAAAAAGTTTTAAAAGTACATCACTGGAACGATACCCTGTTCAGTTTCACCACAACACGCGACCCTGCGTTTCGGTTTGAGAACGGGCATTTCACTATGATCGGTCTAAAGGTGAATGAAAAACCTTTAATGCGGGCCTATTCGATGGCGAGTGCAAATTACGAAGAACAGCTGGAGTTTTTCAGTATCAAGGTTCAGGACGGAGCCTTAACCTCGCGCTTGCAACACCTGCAGCCTGGAGACAAAGTCCTGGTGAATTCCAAACCCACCGGTACCTTGTTATTGCATCGTCTCAAGCCAGGCGGTAAACATCTTTATTTGCTCGCTACCGGAACAGGCCTGGCGCCGTTTATGAGTATTATCAAGGATCCGGAAACTTACGAGCAGTACGATAAAGTGGTGCTTGCCCATGGTGTGCGCTACAAATCAGAACTCGCGTATCAGGAAATTATTCATGGTATGGAAGAGAATGAATACTTTGGTGACATGGTTAAGGACAAACTCATCTATTACCCAAGTGTTACGCGCGAAGAATATCCAATTCAAGGACGTTTAACCGATGCCCTGGAGAGTGGAGCACTGACCGAGTTGATCGAGTTGCCACCACTCAACCTTGAGAATGACCGTTTCATGTTATGCGGCAGTCCATCGATGTTAAAAGATTTTTGCAAAATTCTTGATGCGCGTGGATTCACTGAAACCCGTCGCAATGATCTGGGCGAGTACGTGATCGAACGGGCGTTTGTGGAAAAGTGAATTGAATCACCATTGTTGAGCTTGATTCAGCGAGTTCATTTTTACCTAAAAAAGGGTACACTTAGGTTTTGCCATAGCAACCCAGTTTTTCGGTGAACCCATGGATAAGACAGTCAGCACCAGAGATACCAGTCAAAAAGCGCTCCGCATAAATCTGGACGATAAAAAATATGGCACTATTGTCGAGATCGGCGCCGGTCAGGAAGTCGCACGTCATTTCTTTTTGGTAGGTGCGGCCGCTGGTACGATCGCTAAAACCATGTCGGCCTACGACATGCAATTCTCTGACGCGATTTATGGCGTGCAAGAAGACAATCGCTACGTATGCAAAGCAAGAGTAAAGGCCATGATGCATCAGGAATTTGGTCTAGTGCTCGACAGAGTCAGCGATACACGTTCAAAATCATCGCGTTATTTCACCTACGCAGCCACCGTTGCCGCTAAAAGTTACCAGGGTGATAACGAATGCCACGCCTGGTGTGGCGTACGAGTGCAACTCTATCCGGGCGCCGAGCCATCTAATATCACCTTGCATGTACGCATGCGAGACGAAACCGCGGAAGAGCAGCAAGAAGCTTTGGGTGTTTTGGGCGTGAATCTGATCTACGCTGCATACTATTATTACGAGTCGCCTAAAAAGATCATCGATTCTCTGACTGATAATCTCAAAGCCAACCGCATCGAGATCGATACCATTGAATTCGAAGGTCCGTATTTTGAGGAGATTGACAACCGTGCGATCAACCTACACTTGATCCGTAGCTGGAAAACCCGGGCCATCATGTTCACACCGGATGGGAATGTCGCCGTTCCAGCCGAACTGCTTTACAAAAAGAATGTCATCACCATTCGTGGTTCATTTAAACCGGTAACCAATCTGAATGTCGACATGATCGAACAGGGTAAGGTCGCGTTTTATACACAGGAAGATGTGCACCCTGATAATACCGTAGCCATTGCCGAGATTACCCTGAATGACCGGACCGGGCACGATGCCAAAGTGCCTGAAGCCGACATCATTACCCGGGTGCAATTGCTGAATTCACTGGGGTATAACGTCATGGTTTCAGACTACACCCGATATTTTTCCCTACGCGCGTATTTCCGACAATTCACCCAATTACAGATCGGCATTGTGGTTGGCATTATTAACATCAAACAAATCTTCAATGAAGATACCTATCGTGGTGTGGAGGGCGGCATCCTCGAAGGCTTCGGAAAACTTTTCCCCGACCACACGCGCATGTATGTTTATCCGGAAATGAATGAGAAAGGTGTGGAAATTAACTATACCGATGTTACTTTGCCGGAAAATCTGCAGCATTTGTATCAGCACCTGGTGGTCAACGGTTTTATAACCGGAATTGAATGCAGTGATAAGAAATTATTCAAGATCTTTTCACGCGAGGTTTTACAGCAGATACCCGAAGGACGTGGCGAATGGGAAAAGCTGTTACCCGCAGGTGTAGCAGAGGCGATCATTGAACGCAGGCTGTTCAATTTTCATTAAACACAATTTTACAAAGCATCAAGGAAACTCAATGAATAAGCGTCACTTTATTAGATCATTAGTTTACATGCTGGGCTGTATTTTTCTGATGTCGTGTACCGCTTATACGCCACATGAAGCTGTGTCAGACAATGCAAAACATTTCGGATTGGTCAGCACTACCGAGATTTTGTTAAGCAGTGAACAAGGACACAAAATGTCGATTCAAGACAGTCTCCCCTTTCAGGACGGCTATGCCAGTGGTATACGCATCGAGATCTATCCCGAGCAAGTCAAGCAAACCCTTACCGGGATAGGAACCTCATTTACGGAATCTTCGGCCTTTGTATTGGCGCATCTGGAGCCTGCGAAACGACAGGAGGTCATGCAAAACATTTATGCGCAATCGGGGGCAAATTTTTCGATTGCCAGAACCCCGATCGGTTCAACGGACTTCTCGGTAGAGGGTAAACAGTCGTATGCGGATGTTGCCGGGGATGCATCACTTAAGCACTTTAGTATTGCCATGGACAAAGACGGATTTCAAAAAAGTCGGTATCCCGGTATTCAAGATGAGAGTTTTGATGTGTTGCCGATGATCAAAGAGGCGCTGGCCATCAAACAAAACCAGAATGATAAAACCCTCAACATTGTGGCTTCAGCCTGGACGGCACCAGCGTGGATGAAAGACATAGAAGAGTGGTATATCAATGGAACCGCGGAGACAGATTGGGAGGGGACCGGCGGGCAGTTAAAGCCCGAATTTGTTGCAAGCTATGCCAATTACTTGATCAAATATCTGGATGCCTATAAAGCCGAAGGCGTGGATATTTGGGGCATGACTCCGGTGAATGAGCCGCAAGGCAATAGCGGGCAATGGGAAAGCATGCATTTCACGCCGCAATCCCAGAATGATTTTATTAAAAATTTTCTAGGCCCAAAATTGCAAACCAGCCGGCACGCCGATATGAAACTGTTGATCTATGATCAAAACCGTGATCATGTAGAGGAATGGACTGACGTCATTTTAGGTGATCCGGAAACCGCGCAGTATGTGTATGGCACCGCGGTGCATTGGTATGAGAGCACCTATCAAGTGAACGAAGACGCACTTGAAAGAGTGCATAATAAATTCCCTGACTTTGACATAATCCATACCGAAGGCACCATCGATGATCTGGGCAAGCCCGCCCCCAATGGGGTTTTGGATCCGGTTTTGTTCCAGGAATCCAACTGGTTCATGAACGATGCCTTCTGGTGGAATAAAAACGCGACAGACTGGGCGTATTCTGCGACCTGGGCACCCAATGTCGAGGATCATCCGGTTTACACCCCGGTACATCGCTACGCACGCAATATTATCGTAAGCCTGGATAACTGGATGTCGGGCTGGATAGACTGGAATGTGGTTCTGGATCACAAGGGCGGTCCAAATCATGTGGGAAATTTTTGTGGCGCCCCGATCATGATCGACGTAAATAATGGCGAGGTGTATTACACCCCGATCTACACGGTGTTGGCACAATTCTCAAGAACCATTCGACCTGGTGATAAAGCGGTGCAAACCGCCAGAAAACTCAATGGCCTTGATGCCGACGCCTTGCATGCCAGCGCGAACATTAATGCAGATAATTTATTGAGTGTGCAACTTTTGAATACCACCAAGCAACCCATTCAGTTTGCTTTGCAAATTGGTGCCCAGTATACAGAAGTGAATATGACTGCCAACGCGGTACAAACAATCCGGGTGCAGTTATAGAGAAACACTCAATACCATGATATTTTTCGAGAAGAATCAGTTTGAAAGACCAGGAATCAATTCTAAATAAATCACAATTTACACATCAGCCAAAGCGCTGGCCGAAAGCATCAGTTGTGATTTTCACAATCGTTGGATTTATTCCGACTCCGACTCCGACTTTTGGTCAATAATCTTTTCTGATCCAGACTCCGGTTGAATAACTTCAACCTCACCGTTTGATTGCAATTTTTTGAGATCATCGGGTTCACCGATAATTAATATTTCATCCGTTTTGCGTAAGACCGTTTCAGGTGTTATGGGCATTATCTGGCCTTCTCGTTCGACCATGATGATCAAACAGGAGTCGGGTAATTCAATATCAAGTACCAGTTTGTTGGCCTGTTTAAAAATTGACGGAAATGTATTGCGTGAGCCTTGAATGTAGTGATCATCACGCATTAAAACCTCTTTCATCTGGCGCTCAGTCTCTGCCGCCAGCCATTCGGCTTCAAAGTGTTCATTTTGAATCACTTCGGTCACATGGCCAGCGAGACGCAAATCCAGGCCTACCGGTTTGGGTGGCACGATCAGGAACATCAAGGTATGCACAGATTCCGCGGATTCGATGTTTATTTTGGTTCTGGGGCCAAAACACAATACAAACAGTTCGGGTCTGCCGATATGGTCATGAGTGCCATAGGCAATCTGGACGCCTTCGGAAACCGGATGTAATTCAAAGTGCTCATCACTCAGGAGTTTCACAATACTTTCGGATTCCAGCCCCAACTTGTCTTTTGCCAATTCTTTGAGGATTTCCGCAAGATGGGCAATGTCGTAGATGCCATATCGAAAATCCATGATCACCGACCTGGAGATTACCGCTTCATAAGAGAGATTTTCGGCTTGCGTACGGTCCTGGATAATGGTCAGGAGTTCCTTTTCCAGACCTTCGTAGCGTTGTTGTCCCAGGCGTTCATGCACATGGAAAATTGCGCCACGTCGTTCCATATTTCCCGAGGCATAGAATTGATACCAGAGAACACATCCTATCAGTACCATGCCGGTAAAACCGATGGCTAAAATTCCCATTTCGATGATCAACCAAAAAGAGATCAGGATGCCGGCAATTTGCAACCATGGATAAAACGGTGCTTTGAAGCCGGGTTTGTAGGTCGGGATACGCGATTCCCGCATTACGATCACTGCGATACATATAAGCCCGAAAAGCAATAACTGGAAAGCACTGGCGAGCTTCGCCACCGAAGTCACATCAAATAGCACCAGCACCAAGGTCATAGCGAACACAGTCAACATGATCGCTATGCTTGGAGTGCCGTACTTACCGATGCGACTTAACTCGGCTGGCACCAGTTTGTCTTTGGCCATGGCGTATGGATACCTTGACGCCGACATTATTCCGGCGTTACCGGTTGATGCGAATGCGGCAATTGCGGCGACAACTATCAGAATCACGCCTAGATCGAATGGTATCCAGCCCAGAAATTCTTTTGCAGCATCCGCAACCGGCGTTAAACTCTGGTAGAGATTTTCTGGCTCTAGTATGTTGATCAATACCAGGGTGCCCAGAGTGTAAATGATGGTGGCCGTAAATAACGACAGGGTCATACCCAATGGAATATTCCGGTCAGGGTCTTTGATCTCTTCCGCCACACTGGCAACTTTGGTCAAGCCAGCATAGGAAACAAAGACCAGGCCGATGGTGGAGATGAACCCGACCAGACCAGTTCGTAAGAAGGGTTCATTGATGTTGGGATTGATCGAACTGAAGTCGCCTATCTCTTTAAGTCCGGCCAACACAAATGCGATCAGTATGACAACCAGCGTGGTTACCAATATCCTTTGTAGCAGGGTAGTTTCTTTGGCTCCGTAAATGTTCACCAGCCCAAAAGCGATGGTTAAAATAATTGCTGTAATAGTGATTGGTACATTCAGATAGATTCCCAGATAGGCTCCCATGCCTACCAGTGCGAATGCACTTTTAAACACCACAGCAACCCAGGATCCGAGACCACCGATCGTGCCCATCAGCGGACCCATGGCACGGTCAAGAAAATAATATGTCCCGCCCGCCTTTGGCATTGCGGTTGAAAGTTCCGAAATGCAGTACATGGCGGGAAGGATCAGGAAACCTGCACACAGGTAGGCCAGCCAAACGGAGTCACCTGTGTAAGAAGCAGCTATTCCGGGAAGCAGGAACAATCCGGAACTGAACATGGCCCCGGTGGAGATTGCATATACATCAAACAATCCCAATTCTTTTTTTAATGATTGTTCTTCCACAACGATTGTGTATCCCCGTTAATGAAGTGCATATAATAATAGAGAACGGCAAATACCAGTGACTAAAAAAAGCTCATTACACAAAGAAAAAACACTTTACTTTTGCTGAAAAATTTTATTAGAGAATCATCACGTTGATTTAGCCTAAACCAGACTTTATTCAAACTATTATGCGTAACCCATTGTTTTAAATGTAAATATTGCTTTGCCCGTTGCTGATGTAAATGATAAAGTGACATGACTGAATCTGCGTAAAAACAGCTTTAAACTAAATCTTGCATGTAATTTATATTTCCCGGAAAACCATGTCTAAACTCAAAAAGCTCGGAATACGATCACTGGGTAAACAATTTGCCGCATTGTCAGCCCTCTTAGGATTATTTTGCGGGGTACTGTATTCCTTCGGTGGTTTTGTTTACGATTACTATTTTGGCTATTTGGGTTACGGAACCGCTCTTGCGTTTATGGCATTAATCGGAATGCCGCTGTTATTCGCAGCAATTGGATTTTTATGCGGGGTCCTTATAGCGATACTCTTTAATTTTGCAGCCAGGTTCACAGGCGGAATCGATATCGAGTTGACGGATGACTAGCTTTCATCTGGCACAAATTAATATTGCACATGCAAAAGCCGACATGGAATCTTCACTGATGCAGGGCTTTGTCGAGCGCCTTGACGAGATCAATGCATTGGCTGACCAGTCACCCGGGTTTGTCTGGCGCTTACAGGACGATGAAGGTAATGCAACATCTATTCAAGCTTTTTCCGACCCTAAAGTTATCGTCAATTTGAGTGTATGGGAAAATATCGACGCATTAAAAACTTTTGTGTATCAAACTGCTCATCTTGAATTGCTCCAAAATAAACAGTCCTGGTTTGATCATGCGTTTGAAGCACATCTGGCCTTATGGTGGGTTCCAGTCGGACATATTCCTGACCTAACAGAAGGAAAAAACAGATTGCGATTACTGCAACAGCTTGGCCCAGGTTCCGGTGCGTTTAGTTTTGCAAAACCGTTTGCACCGCCCGGGTTGAGCTAAGTCGCGAGTTAGCATTCATACCCTTAATCACTGCCATGAGATAAAGTCGGACTAGTACTTTTTAGCCAATTGACTTAGCAACTACACGCACACCAGTTTTGCATCCGGTAAGGAATTAAAGCGTGTTTTGGTGGCGGCCGTGTAGGCACCCATTTGCAACCCGATGATCAAGTCTCCGATCTCCAATTCCGGTAATTCCACATCCTCGGCAATAATATCAATACTGTCACATGTGGGTCCTGCCAGAATGCTGGGATACAGGTCACCCGAGCGTAAGGATTGAATCGGGTAACTCGCGTGGTCAAAGATCTGTCCGGAATATGAGCCATACACGCCGTCGTCCAGATAGTACCAGCGAATTCCATGCCGTATCGACTTGCCGGTTACGGTGGTCACCGAGCAGACTGCCGGCGCGACCAGAAATCGTCCCGGTTCGGCAAGCAGATGCCAGTCATCGGGTAAATTATCCAAAGTAATACGAATCGGTTCGCAAAACTCGTTGATGTCAAACCCTTCGAGACGATAGTCCGCCGGGAAACCGCCACCAATATCCAGGGTGCTCAAAGGAATGCTCAATTCCTGATTGCATTCCTGCATAACACGATGGCATTGTTCAATGGCTTCTACGTGTTTGCTGGCATCACTGACTTGCGAACCCACATGAAAGGCCAGCCCTTTTATGTGAATGCCCAGTTGCTCGGCGGCAAACACCAGACCTTTAACTTCTTCGATGTCACAACCGAATTTACGCGACAGATCGACCACGGCACTGTCACTGCGGAAACTTACACGCAGTAAAACACCAACTCGCTTGCGGTAAGGCAGTAGTTTATTTAATTCATCCAGATTGTCGATCACAAAGGTAGTTGCGCCAAAGCGTAAGGCCTTTTTGATCTCGGCATCTTTTTTGATCGGATGGGTATGAATGGTTCGGCGTCCGGAAATCTTGTGATCCAGTAACAGATCCATTTCTCCGGCCGAGGCAATATCAAATCCACCGTCCAGTTCATCAATCGTGTGAATAATATTTGCATCCGGATGTGCCTTGACCGCGTAATACAGATCGACACCGGGCAAGGCGTGTTGCAAGGCTGCGAACTGCTGTTTTAAAACACTGGCGTCATACACCAATAAAGGTGAACCGTGTTCGGCCACCAAATGTTGGTAATGATCGCGGGTGGCTTGATCCGCACCAATCAGGACTGTTCTTGGCAACATGTGATCTAGGCCACGTTCTCGAGGGCCTCCACCACGTACTGGGGCAAGGCAAAGCTTGCTTGATGCATGGCGGGATTGTAATAACGGGTTTTGAAATTCGCAGCCGCAAAGCGTTTGCGCAGGGTTTCCAGACCGACTTTTCGTGCGCACACATCATCCGTACCCCAGGCAAAGGTCATAAATCCGCCATAGTAGGTTGGCACGGGAGCCACATAAAAACTGAAATCTTTAAACTGACTGCCCATGCGTTTAAACGTGGTCTGGATCTCGTCGATCTGGAAAAACGGCACACCATTCTGGGTGGCCATAATGCCATTTTCGTTTAAACTGTTTTTCGCAAGCTGATAAAAGTTCTCGGTAAATAACACTTCGCCCGGACCAATCGGATCGGTACTGTCGGAAATGATCACATCGAATTTTTCATTGGTGGTTTTCACAAAATCCATGCCGTCCGAGATCACCAAATTCAAGCGCGGGTCGTCATAGGCACCGGCCGAGTGATTGGGTAAAAACTCAATGGCCATATCTACCACGGCTTTGTCGATCTCGACCTGGGTGACATGCTCCACATCGTGTTTCAAGACTTCTCGCAACATCCCGCCGTCACCGCCGCCGATGATCAACACGCGTTTGGCCTTGCCGTGAGCAAGCATCGGCACATGCGCCATCATTTCATGATAAATAAATTCATCCGCTTCGGTGGTTTGCACCACGCCATCCAGAGTCATCACCCGTCCTAATGATGCGTTATGAAAGATCATCAAATGCTGGTGTTCGGTCTTGCTTTCAAAATACATTTTATCGATACGAAATTCCTGATTCACAGAATCGTAAAGGGTTTCTTTAAAGGTCTTGGCAGTCATACGGATACTCTGGTAAATGGATCGGTCAATCTATGCGCGCATTGTATTTTGAAACACGCGAAAAGCAATCTAAATATTATTGATCTTTCTCTAAGACAAGACGATAGAGCAGGCTTTCACCCCATTCGGGTTTTACGATTTTGAGACCGAGTTCGCTAAAGCCCAGTTTGCTCAAAAGTTTTCTGCTACGCTGATTATTCAGATCGGTAAAGGCGAGCACCGATTGCAATCCGGACTCTTTTCGCTCTTTTTCCAGAATTGCTTGCGAAGCTTCAAAGGCGAATCCGTTTCCTTCATACTTGGGCAAAAAGGCAAAACCCAGATCGATCTCATCCAGATTCTCCCGCTGGATCATACTGATGGTCCCGATCGGTTCTTTAGTTGATAGCTCAACAACACACCAAAAGCCACAGCCGGTCTGCTCATAAGTCGGGATGAAGCGTTGCACAATATAATCATCGGCCGCATGCACAGAATCAATATTGCGGTCACCTATGAACTCCAGCCAGCCGGGAGTATTCATCAAACGGTAAACAAATTCTGCGTCTTGGGTGGTGAATTGTCACAACCCGAGGCGTTGGGTGAATAAATACATTATCAATTAAATCAATTAGTTGGAGTCAGGCCGAGTTTCATGCGAGCATCATAACAGGGCATTTAGCCAGCGTCAGGGTCGCTGTGTATAATCACCCTCACAAAATTATAAGAATAAGGGAGTCGCTTTGACCACTGCTGTAGACACAATCCGCTATGTGGATGGCATTCGCCTGAATCGTGCATTACGTGCCGGGATACGTCGGGTTATCACCAAGCAAGACTATTTAAATAAAATTAATGTGTTCCCGGTGCCCGATGGCGATACCGGTACCAATATGGTGTTTACCCTTAATTCAGTGCGCCAGTTACTGATGCGTTCTGTCGACCGACACGCCGGTAACACACTGACCCGAATTGCGGACGCCGCGATTGATGGCGCACGTGGCAATTCCGGTGCCATTCTGGCCCAGTTTTTCCAGGGCTTGAGCGATGCTGCGGCCGGTCTGGGCAAACTCGACCTGGTAGATTTTTCCAAGGCCGTGAGCATGGGCGCGGATTACGCCCGCACGGCCATGAGCGAACCCAAAGAAGGCACCATTCTTACTGTTTTAAGTGACTTTGCCGCAGCTATTCAACACGGCGTAGAAGAACTCAAGCACCCTGATTTTGCGGCCTTATTGCAATACGGAGTTGAGCAGGCTCACATCAGTTTGGCGGCAACCCCTGAAAAGTTGGCCATCTTGAAAAAATCGGGGGTAGTCGATGCCGGCGCTCAGGGTTTTGTGGAGCTTATTGAAGGTGTGAGTGATTTTATTCGCACAGGTTCGGTTCAAGACCTCGATCAACCACTTGACATCGGATTCGATGATACGGATGAGGTTTTGGAAAATTATGATCATGGCGAACTGAAGTTTCGTTTTTGCACCGAATGTTTGATCAAGTCGCGCACGGAGGATGAAAAAATAAATCACAAATCCCTGCGCGAACAACTCAACGAGATTGGCAATAGCGTGGTTGTGGCTGGATCGGTACGCAAGACCAAAGTGCATATTCATGTCAACGATCCCGACCAGGTGTTCACTATTGCCGAATCTTTTGGAGAAGTAAGCGGACAAAAAGCCGATGACATGCAGCAACAGGCGCACCTCACCCACGATTCGGATCAACAGGTTATTATTGTGACCGACAGCGCGGCCGATATTCCGGAAGAGCTGATCGATGAACTGAATATATACGTGGTCCCGGTGCGAATTAATTTTGGTAATCACTCTTATCTGGATAAGGTCAGTTTGAGTCCCAAAGAGTTTTACGCGGAACTGGTCAGTAACCCGGAGCATCCTAAAACCTCGCAACCATCGCCCGGGGATTTTCGTCGGCAATTTGAATATCTGGCGTCGCATTTTTCCACCGTGATCTACATCAGTGTTACGTCCGGGGTGTCGGGTACCTTGCAATCGGCACAAACCGCCGCCGAGCGGGTGATGTCGGATAATATGGTACACGCAGTTGATGGTAAAAATCTTGCAGTGGGTCAGGGCCTGATCGTGATGCAAGCGGCGCGCTTGGCTAAAGCCGGGGCCAGTGCCGAAACGGTACTCGAGCATATCGAGAAATGCGTGGATGCCACCAAAGTGTATGCCTATTTGGGCGATGTGGATTTTGCCGTTAAAGGCGGGCGTGTGAGCCGGAGTAAAAAAGTGTTGGTCGACCTGTTCCGTCTGAACCCTATACTCACTGCTTCACCGGAAGGTAAACTCACCAGTGCGGGGATGTTCTTGGGGCATTCCAATCGAGTGAAAAAATTTGTACGCTTTTTAATGAAAAAGATCGACCAGAAAAAAACCTACCGGATTTTGGTGTCGCACGCCAACTCTGAAGAAGAAGGCGTTGAATTAATGGCATTACTCAAAAGCAAAGTCAAAAACCTGGAAAGCATCGATCTGACCGATACCGGAACCGCGGTCGGGGCACACGGCGGCCCGGGTACGGTGGTGGCCGCTATTCAGGATGTGGCGGCGCTTGTCTAAACAATAAATAGTTTTAAATAATATCCAATCAAATCTTTATGGTGATATCAAATGAATAAGCTTCATATCAATCGAATTTTTCTACTCCCACTGTTAAGTGTCACGCTGATGGCCTGTGGCGCTAAAAATGACAAACTAGATTACGCAGTTGACACTTCAGTTGATCCGATCGCCGAAGTCGATACTTTGTCTGAGCTGATCACCGAAGAGATCACTGATGCGATGCATGATTCAGCATCACGTTTTTCGGCCGAGGATCTCAAGACGTCGATCAAATTGATGTCCTCGGATGAATTCGAGGGTCGCGGCCCGGCCTCCAAAGGTGAAGAGCTTACGATCAATTACTTAATGGCCGGTTTGCAAAAAGCGGGTTATGCCCCTGGCAATGGCGAGAGTTATTTTCAGGAAGTGCCTTTAATAGCGATCACAACCGCAGCCGATGCAAATTTCACGGTAACGGCTGGCGATGAATCCTTGGCCATGAAATTTGGCGATGACGTCACCTTGTGGAGTAAACGTGTGAGCGCCAGGGAGTCACTGAACAACAGCGATCTGGTTTTTGTGGGCTATGGCGTGGTGGCGCCGGAATATGGCTGGAATGACTATGCAGGAATTGATATGCAAGGTAAGACCGCTGTGATCCTGGTCAATGATCCGGGTTATGCCACTCAAGATCCGGACTTGTTCAATGGTAATGCCATGACCTATTACGGTCGCTGGACGTATAAATACGAAGAGGCCGCCAGACAAGGTGCTTCCGGTGCCATCATTATTCACACCGAAGATGCCGCGGGTTACCCATGGGCGGTGGTCTCGGGAAGCTGGACCGGCCCGCAATTTGGTTTAGTGGCGGCGGACAAGAATATGTCACGAGTTTCGATTGAAGGCTGGATCCAGGATGCTCAGGCTGAGAAGATCTTTGCCGCAGCCGGGCAAGACCTTGACGCACTTAAGCAACAGGCCATACAAAAAGGTTTTAACCCTATCCCTTTGAGCGCCAAAGTTAACGCATCGATCAATAATACCTTTGAGCAAACCGTCTCGAATAATGTGGTTGGTATCCTAGAGGGAAGCAAATACCCGGATGAATACATTGTGTATATGGCGCATTGGGACCATTTGGGCAAAGATAATGAACTGCACGCAAAAACCGGTGACGGAATTTATAACGGTGCCCTGGATAACGCCAGTGGTACAGCAGCGGTGCTGGAAATTGCCAAAGCGTACAGCGATTTGGAGACCAGACCGGAACGTTCGATTGTGATCCTGTTTGTCGCTGCAGAAGAACAGGGACTGCTTGGTTCCAGTCATTACGCCAGCAACCCGATCTATCCTTTGGCCAAGACAGCCGCCGGCTTTAATATGGACGGAATCAACTTACACGGGCGCACCAGCAATATAACCGTAATTGGTCTGGGTAATTCAGAACTGGAAAATTACTTGAAGGCTGCCGCGGATAAGCAAGATCGTGTACTTGAGCGGGAGCCGAATCCGGAAAAAGGCTACTTTTATCGCTCAGACCATTTCAGTTTTGCCAAGGTCGGTGTGCCAGTCTTATACGCGGAAAGTGGTAATGATTACATTGGCAAACCGGAAGGCTATGGCGACAAGATCGCCAAAGACTATGTATCCAACCGTTATCACAAGGTCGGAGACGAATTCCAGGAAGACTGGGATTATTCAGGCGCGCTGGAAGACATGGAGTTGTTAT
>JABDMI010000056.1 GCA_013001575.1 Gammaproteobacteria bacterium | reverse complement strand
GGTATTTCTCGGCAAACTTGCAAGACCTCTATGGCCGTATCATTTACAACGAATATTACTCTTCACCGGTTTTTATAAAAATTCCAATAGTTGATGATTACATTAATAACCTGGGACTTAAGTTGTATGCCCATGTCACCGACTCTAATTACATTCCACGCTTTTTCGTCGTACGTGAAAACAGTATTAATGCTTTTGCTTACCCTGGCGGAACAATCGGGGTACATTCCGGTTTAATTCTGGCATCGCAAACCGAAAGTGAACTTGCGGGAGTACTTGCTCATGAGATCAGTCACGTTAGTCAAAATCATATAGCTCGTTCTATTCAAAACTCGGCCCAAAATGCTCCCTTACAAATATTAACCACTTTGGCCGCACTGCTTGCAGCCAGTCAAAGCTCAAGCACTGATGCCATGGCGGGCACTCTGGCCGTCACTCAAGGTCTTTTTGCCCAACAGTCCATAAACTTTACCCGCAGTCAGGAAACCGAAGCCGATCAGGTTGGCATAAAGTTAATGGAAAAAAGCGGATTTAGTGTGACCGGTTTTCGTGATTTTTTCAGTCGCCTGGCCAAGGCCCGTGGCACTGATACATTATTTCCGATTCCGGAAATGTTAATGACCCATCCCAAACCAAGTTCGCGTATTGCTGAAACCCGTTCGCGCATGACCATTGAAAATTCCAAACCGGTGGCCAATAGTTTTTCTTACGAAATGGTTAAAGTATTAATGGCCAATGAACACAAACTGGATAGCAGTGTTTATCAGGAAGATGCGGTAAATTTCTCTGATTCTGGAAAAATATTTGATCAGGCCATCAAACTTGCCATCTCCGAGCCTGTAAAATCCGAAGCTTTGCTGACACAACTCACCGACGCCGAGTTTCATCCCTATGTACATTTACAACTGGCCCAGCAACAGCTCAACATGGCCAAACCGGATAAGGCACTGGAGACAGTGGATAATGCCCTGCGTTTGTTTCCGAACAACGCCTTATTGAGCTTATTCAGAGCAGAGCGCTTACTTGAGAAAGGCCAGAACACAAGAACTATTGAGGAACTCTCTCAATTGCAGTTATTTTCATCCAATCCGCGTATACCCGCCCTCCTGGCCAAAGCCTACGAGAAACAGGGCAACAAGATAGAGGCCTATTACCACATAAGCCGGCATTACTATGCTGTCGGGGATTTTTATCGCGCCATGTACCAACTGGACAATGCACTGGCCACTCCCGGTATCAACCAGGAACAAGAACGACGCATACAACAACGCTACGACGATATTTATAATGAACTGCCCGACAAACTTCGCGAAGAGATCATCCGCGCCAAGCGTTTTCCCAATAGTCGGATCTGACGATAAGTACTTGGAAGTAAGTTAAACCAGATAATTTCACCAACGCAGCACACGAGCATAAAGTTTCCGGGTCTGGGAAATTGGATTCATCTATAATCGATCAATCAATTTCAAACACAAGATCTAACTTATGCAATATACAAAATTGGGTAGTAGCGGACTAGACGTTTCCAGAGTTTGTTTGGGCACCATGACCTGGGGCAAACAAAACACGCAAACCGATGCGGATGAGCAACTCCTATACGCACTGGATCAAGGCATAAACTTTATTGATACTGCCGAAATGTATCCGGTGATGCCAGATGCGAAAACCCAAGGTGATACCGAACGTATTTTGGGTAACTGGCTTGGCCGCCACTCGCAGCAACGGGAAAAATTGATCCTGGCCAGCAAAGTCGCCGGTCCGGGATTAAGCTATTTGCGTGGCGGCTCGAAAGTCACAGGCAAGAGTGTGACTGCGGCCATTGAAGGCTCACTGGAGAGACTCCAGACCGATTATATTGATCTGTACCAGATCCACTGGGCCAATCGTACCAGCCCGCACTTCAATCGACACTGGCTTGGCACCGTTGACCCCGGACACAATAGCAGGGATGAACAGATTGCTGACATGCTCGATATTTTGCAAGCAGCCGATGCCGCAATCAAAGCCGGAAAAATTCGCTTCCTGGGTTTATCCAATGAAACTCCCTGGGGATTAAGTAAATACCTGGAACTCTCGAAAGAGCATAATCTTCCCAGAGTTGTTTCCATGCAAAACGAGTTCAGTTTATTACACGCCAAGGACCATCCTTTCATGCTGGAGTCTTGCATCATGGAAAACATTGCTTACCTGCCCTGGTCACCCATTGCCGGTGGAGCCTTGTCGGGCAAGTATGCCAATGGAAACATACCCAAAGGCAGTCGCTGGTCGTTTGAACAACGCAACGGAATATTTCGCGATACCGAACTGGTTCACAAAGCCGTGGCTGAATATTCACAATTGGCACGCAAGAACAATATGACACCTGCACAATTAGCGCTCGCCTGGTGTGACCAGGTTCCTGGTGTGACCTCTTCGATCATTGGTGCGACAACTATGCCTCAGTTGAAAGAAGACATTGCCGGCTTTGCAAATGCCTTGTCGGCAGAATTAGTCAATGAGGTATTAAAGATATTCAAAAAATACCCGATGCCTTTTTAATGTTTTAATTAGTACATCGCATTTTCAGATTTGATCCAGATCAAGTTGCCGTGCTCGTGATTATTAAATAATACGTAGAATAATTTTTAATAAAAACCGAGACCAACATGATCAGTAAAAAGCTGGCACGCAATATCAATCAGGCGCTAAAGTCACGTTTTCCCATAATCTATATTCTAGGCTCTGAAGAAGATCGCATCGAGGAAACCCTGGCATCAATGGCGCAAAGCCTGTTCAAGGACAAATCCTCTTTTGTCAGCTGGTCAGGTTTTGACGGTTTTTCCGATAAGAGTGATTGTAGGGACCCGCTGGAAGCCTTGCATCGGCTCAAGGACGCCAAACAACCGGGGATTTTCCTGTTTAAAGATCTGCCGGTTGAGTTTGACAATCCTAAAGTGATTCGTGCGTTACGGGACCTGTATTACGAATTAAAAAATAAGAACATCGTGCTGGTTATCTCTCATCCCGCCTTAAAAATACCTGAATTGCTAAATACTGTCGTTTATCTGATCGAAATGAGCTTGCCCACCAAGGAAGAGGCTTTTCTGCATATTAAATCTATTCTCAAGGCAAACACTAATACCAATCTCACGGATGATGAGGTTCAACAGTTCTCGATTGCCATGCTGGGATTAACCCTGAGTGGAATTGAACACTTTATGTCGCGTTTTATGCAATCTGAAGTTAGTGGTGCAAAGTCATTTATCCCTGAACTGCTTGAGGAGAAAACCCAGATCCTGAAAAAGGAAAGTGTGCTGGAATTTGTACCCATCAAACAATCGCTGGAACAGATTGGCGGTCTGGATAATCTTAAGGAGTGGGTACTGGAACGCAAACATTTATTCAGTAACGAAGGACTGGACTCCGGACTGCCGATGCCGTCAGGCATATTATTTATGGGGGTGAGTGGTTGTGGAAAAAGTATGGCCGCCAAAGCCGTCGCCAAAGCCTGGAATATCCCTTTGGTCAGACTGGACATGAGTCTGGTGCTGTCCGGAGCCTACGGCCCACCAGAAACCGCTTTTACCCACGCCACGCACATCGCAGAACAAATTGCCCCTATTGTGTTGTGGATCGATGAATTGGAAAACAGTCTGGGTTTCGATGACCGCGCTGGTAGCAAACAAAATGTGAATATTTTTTCGAGTTTTTTAACCTGGATGCAGGAAAAACCCAGTGGTGTGTTTCTTGCCGCAACTGCCAACCGGATCCAGGAATTGCCGGCTGAACTATTACGCAAAGGGCGATTTGACCAGTTATTCTTTTTGGATCTGCCCAATAAGTCTGAACGCGAGCATATCATTTCCATTCATCTTGCTTTGCAAGGTGCGAATGCGGAAGATTTCGATCTCAGCTACCTGGCCGCCTCAACCAAGGACTGGAGTGGAGCCGAGATCGAGCAGGCCGTGAAATCAGCGCGCATCCAGGCCAATATGGAAAAGCGCAAAATGACTGACCGTGACGTCGGGCATACTGCAGCCGGGATGGTGCCACTTGCCCATACCATGCGCGAACAGATCAAAGCTATCAAACAATGGTCGATTGATCGTGCGGTGCCGGCTTCAAGGGGTGAAAAATAAATTTCAATTTTGCACAAAAAATCCCGCGCTGTTTCCAGTTTCGGGATTTCATAGTGATCCTAAATAGAGTTCATGAATTCAAAAAAGTGTGTGGGTTTACTCCAAGTCAGCCGAGTACTCACCCTTAGCCGCCAGGCCATTCAACTTGGCGCGTTTCATCATGGCCGCCTGTCCAGCAGCCAGGTTTTCGTCTTTACCTTGCCAGGCTTGCAAGGCGTCGGCTTGTAAGGCACGGCCGTAAGAGAAGGTTAGCGCCCAAGGTGAGCCGCCCAGTTTGTTCATGGCATCCAGATGTTTGGTGGCATCCACTGAAGACTGACCGCCTGACAAAAATGCGATTCCCGGTACTGCTGCAGGTACATAGCGTTTCAAAACTCGAACCGTGGCTTCGGCTACTTGATCTACTGTAGATTGCTTGGCATGACCTTTGCCCGAGATGACCATGTTTGGCTTTAGTACTATTCCTTCCAGTGCAACACCGTGATTATGCAATTCACGGAAAGTTAAACTCAACATTTCGGCAGTCACTTTTTCACAAGTTGCTTGCGAGTTATCAGCATCCATTAAAACTTCCGGTTCCACGATCGGCACGATGCCCGCTTCCTGGCACAATGCCGCATAAGCGGCCAAAGCCTGGGCATTCACTTCCAGACAATGACGGCTTGGAATATTGTCGCCGATGGTAATTACTGCACGCCATTTGGCAAAGCGTGCACCCAGTTCATAGTATTCCGCCAAACGCTCACGAAGATTGGTTAAACCCTGGGTCCATTTCTCGCCAGCAAAACCGGCCAGATCTTTAGCGCCCATATCAACTTTTATTCCTGGCACTATGCCCTTGTCAGCAAGTAATTTGGGAAACGCCACGCCGTCCTTTGAACTTTGACGCAAAGTTTCGTCATACATTATTACGCCGCCAATGTATTTTTCAATACCATCCGCGCTAAACAACATTTCACGATAGGTACGACGCGAGTCTTCGGTGGATTCGGTATTGATAGTTGCAAAACGTTTGCCAATGGTTGGTGTACTTTCATCGGCTGCAAGTATTCCCTTGCCAGGTGCAACCATGGCTTGTGCGATTTTTTGTAAGTCTTGCAAATTACTCATGTTCTATCCCCGAATATTTTGTGCTCAAGACCTTGCCCCAAGCAGCGTAATGTTGAAATTACTAAGCGATTTGGTGTCGCCAGAGTGCATAAAGGTGGCGATGATATCAAATCTAAAACTGTACAAAACCGAAATCCTTATGTCGTGATCTAATTGAATAAAATAAGGACAAAATTGATAACGCTGTCATTTATAAAACTGCCACGATTTCACACACATTCGGCTTATCGCAAGGAGCAATTTTTTTCGCCCAATTCCACTAACTTGCGTTAAAATAGGACCAAATTGGTACGAATTAAGCGTTTAGAACAGATCAAAATGCTTACATCACCAAGAAATAGGAATATTTTATGTTAAAAATCAGCAAGTTAACAGATTACGGGACCTTGGTGCTGAGTACCATGGCAGCCGCACCAGACACGCAGTTTAGTGCCTCGGAACTGGCTAAACAGCTCGGCTTGAGTAACTCAATTGTGAGTAAAATACTCAAGCTGTTGTCACGTGCCGATCTGCTGAATTCGCACCGGGGTGCACACGGGGGCTATCTGCTCGCACATCCAGTAGAAAACATTAATGCTTTAGACATTATTCGCGCACTGGAAGGCCCGGTCGCACTCACCGAATGCAGTACCGACCATAACGATTGTGAGATCGCCGCGGTATGCAAAATGCAAAGCAAATGGCAGGTCATCAATTTGGCCATTCGCCGTGCTTTAAGCGAATTAACCCTGGCCGACTTAAGCAAACCCATACCCAAAAAAATGAATATCGATCTGATTAATGCCTTGTCTGTGTTTAATAGCAGCACGACTGACAACGCATTGGAGAATGCATCATGAAAGCAATTCAGGATCATGTAGATTCCAAATACAAACACGGTTTTGTTACTGATATCGATTCCGACACCCTGCCACCCGGATTGGATGAAGATGTTATTCGACATATCTCGCGCATCAAAAACGAGCCCGAATTTTTACTCGAGTGGCGACTTAAGGCTTTTGCGCATTGGAAAACCATGCCAAAACCGGATTGGGCCAAACTGAATATTGAACCCATTGATTATCAAGCCATCTCGTATTACTCCGCTCCCAAGGTTGATGAGAACGCGCCCAAAAGTCTGGATGAGGTCGATCCGAAATTACTCGAAACCTATGACAAACTGGGAATACCACTGCATGAACGTGCCAGACTTGCGGGTGTTGCTGTAGATGCCGTTTTCGATAGCGTCTCGGTGGCCACTACATTTAAAGACACTTTGCACAAAGCTGGGGTGATCTTTTGTTCATTCTCGGAAGCCGTGCAAAAATACCCGGAATTGGTTAAACAATACCTGGGTACTGTGGTTCCCATTCAGGATAATTTTTTCGCAGCCTTGAATAGCGCGGTATTCACCGATGGATCCTTTGTGTTTATCCCCAAAGGTGTGCGTTGTCCAATGGAGTTGTCGACCTACTTTCGAATCAACGCGGCCAACACCGGACAGTTTGAACGTACATTAATCATTGCTGAAGACAAATCTCACGTAAGCTATCTGGAAGGATGTACCGCACCGATGCGTGACGAGAATCAATTGCACGCTGCTGTGGTTGAACTGGTCGCTCTGGAAGACGCCGAAATTAAATACTCCACCGTGCAGAACTGGTACCCGGGCGACGAGAACGGTGTGGGCGGGATTTATAATTTTGTGACCAAGCGTGGCGATTGTCGTGGTGACCGCTCCAAGATCTCCTGGACTCAAGTTGAAACCGGTTCGGCCATTACCTGGAAATACCCCAGCTGTTTACTCAAGGGCGATGATTCGGTCGGTGAATTCTATTCGGTTGCGGTAACCAATAATTACCAGCAAGCCGATACCGGGACCAAAATGATCCACATCGGCAAAAACACCAAAAGCACCATCATTGCAAAAGGCATTTCGGCCGGAAAGTCGAACAGCTCCTACCGTGGCCTGGTCAAGATCTTGCCCTCAGCGACCAATGCGCGTAACTACAGTCAGTGCGATTCCTTGTTAATGGGCAGCGAGTGCGGTGCGCATACCTTCCCGTATATAGAAGCCAAAAACCCGAGCGCCAAGATCGAGCACGAAGCCACAACTTCAAAGGTCAGCGACGATCAACTCTTCTATTGTCGCCAACGTGGTATCAGTGAAGAAGACGCCGTAAATATGATTGTGAATGGCTTTTGCAAATCGGTATTTAAAGAATTGCCCATGGAATTTGCCGTGGAAGCGCAGAATTTACTGGCCGTTAGTCTGGAAGGCGCGGTTGGATAATCAACTTACAAAACACATACATTGAGATTGGAAAACACATGTTATACATTAAAAATTTACACGCTGCCATCGACGGCATCGAAATCCTTAAAGGCATTGATCTTTCGATCAAGGCCGGCGAAGTACATGCCATCATGGGGCCCAATGGCTCGGGCAAAAGCACTCTGGCCAGTGTTTTGGCTGGTCGCGATGAATATGAAATAACTCAAGGTTCGATCAACTTTGACGGCAAAGACTTGCTCGAACTGGAAATTGAAGAACGTGCGCGTGAAGGATTGTTTTTGGCGTTTCAATACCCGCAAGAAATTCCCGGCGTGAACAATGTGTATCTGCTCAAAGCCGCGGTGAATGCGGTACGCAAGCATCGCGGTCTGGACGAGTACGATGCTTATGACTTTCTGGCACTGGTCAGGGAAAAAGTGAAATTCATGCACATGGATGAAAGTTTTTTACATCGCGGCGTGAACGAAGGTTTCTCCGGGGGCGAGAAAAAACGCAACGAGATTTTGCAAATGTTAATGCTTGAACCCAAGCTGGCGGTTTTGGATGAAACCGACTCCGGGCTGGATATCGATGCCCTGAAAGTTGTATCAAAAGGCGTGAATGCCATGCGCTCCAAAGATCGTGGCATGCTGCTGGTCACGCACTATCAACGCTTGCTGGATTACATCAAACCGGACTTTGTGCATGTGCTGGCCAATGGCCGTATCATCAAAAGTGGTGATCATACACTTGCGCTGGAACTGGAAGCCAAGGGTTATGACTGGTTACTGGATGAGGCAGCCTGAGATAGATCATGACAATCACCGCATTAAAAACCAATTCACCTGAGCAAATTTTGCAATCCTTATTCGCTCAGCAAGCAAATCAGTCGGCGTCGCAGTCGGATGCCATTGCAAGAGTGCTGGATAAGGGTGCGCCCACACGGCGCACCGAACGCTGGCGCTATACGCCCTTACGTAAAGTCTTTTCACCGGACATGGCAATGTCAGCGGATTCGATTGCGCAAGTGCCTTCGCATCCTGCCCTGGAAAAACTTTCAAATACAGTTCAGCTAACCATATTAAATGGCCAGGTACACGGTAAAATTGACTCGGCTGACATACAAGTCAATGTCACCGAGAATGCAACAAGCGTAAACCCTCTCAAACATCAAGATACATTTATTGATGATTTGAATATTGCCTTCTGCAATAAAGTTATTCATATAAAGCTCGCTGGACTCCTGGAATCTCAACTCGTCATTCATTTGCATCATAGTTTGCTGAATGCCTTGCAAGCTACGCGGCTGGAGATAAGTTGTGCGGATAATTGTGATGCGAAAATATTGCTTTTACACACATCCGACAGTGCCTCGCAATCCACTTTGATTCCTGTAACTATTCTGACAGCGGGTCAAAACAGCGACATAGAACTTATTCATGTACAGGACCTTGGTTCGGATAGCAATCAATTGGGCAAAAGCCATTTTCAGATACATCGTGACGCGGTGGTCACTTTTACCCAGCTGGAATTGGGTGGCCAACTGGTGCGCCATGATGTGGTTGCCGATGTACTCGAGCCGGGCGCAGAATTCAATGTTAGCGAGTTAATGCACACTACAGACAAACAGCATCACGACACCCATCTGGATGTGTACCATCATGCCGAGCATACCCAGTCCACCATGCAGGTTAAAGCTGTTCTGGATGATAAAAGTCGTGGTGTGTTCAATGGCAAGATATATGTAGAAAAAGACGCGCAACAAATTAACGCCAATTTGAATAACGACAATCTGCTTTTATCGCAATATGCCGAGATCAACACCAAACCGGAACTGGAGATCTACGCCGACGATGTGAAGTGTGCACACGGCGCAACCGTTGGGCAACTGGATGAACAGGCACTTTTTTACTTACGTTCACGCGGTATTGATCCGGATGAAGCCGAGAAAATATTGATCGCGGCATTCTCACGTTCCACCTACCAGGCTCTGGTTCCTCAGGATCTGGAGCACTGGCTGGATCAGCGCCTGGGATTTAAGGCATGAATCAGTTAGCTAAAGACCTGTCTACAAATTTTGATGTCGAGCGCTATCGCAAAGACTTCCCGGCATTGCATCAAGAGGTGCATTACAAGCCCCTGGTGTATCTGGACAATGCCGCCACCTCACAAAAACCACAGAGTGTGATTGATGCAATTCATACTTACTACACACAGCATAACTCCAATGTACATCGCGGAGTGCATACATTAAGTGGTCGGGCAACCGATCTGTACGAAGCCACCCGTGAAAAAATCGCACACCATATCAATGCCAATTCAAGCAAGGAGATCATTTTTACCAAAGGTGCCACTGAAGCGCTCAACCTGTTGGCGTTTAGCTTTGGTGAACACGCGATCAATGAAGGTGATGAAATTATTGTGTCTGGCATGGAACACCACTCTAACCTGGTTCCCTGGCAACTGCTGTGTGAACGCAAAGGCGCGACCTTAAAAATCCTTCCAATCACCATCAAAGGTGAACTCGAGCTGTCCAAATTAGCGGAATTGATCTCCAGCAAAACCAGACTCATCAGTGTTGTGCATACCTCTAATGCCCTGGGCACGGTAAACCCTGTTAATGAGATTATCCGGATCGCTCACCAACACGACATTCCGGTTGCCATAGACGGTTCGCAGGCTTTACCTCATGCCGCGGTCGACATGCAAGCCCTGGATGCCGAATTTTTTATTTTCACCGCACACAAAATGTTTGGCCCTACCGGTGTGGGTGTGTTGTATGGCAAGGAAGACTGGTTAGACCGGCTCCCGCCCTATCAGGGTGGTGGCGACATGATCCGCACGGTTACTTATGAAAAAAGCGAATACAGTGACCTGCCCTATAAATTTGAAGCGGGAACCCCGAATATTGCCGGCGTTGTAGGACTGGGTGCCACGCTAGACTATTTGCAAACAATTGGCATGCATAATATTGCCAGCTATGAAAAACAATTAGTTGACTACGCAGTGGAGCAGGCCCTGGCCTTTGACGGATTGACCCTGATCGGACAACCCGCACAACGTTCTGGCGTATTGTCCTTTGTGATTGATGGCGTACATCCACATGACATTGGCACAATTGTGGACTTTGAGGGCGTTGCCATTCGCACTGGTCACCATTGTGCCATGCCGGTTATGGACTTTTTTGGTGTACCTGCTACGGCGCGTGCCTCATTTGCTTTTTATAACACTTTTTCCGAAGTTGACGCTTTGTTCGCGGCGTTGGAAAAAACCAAAGCCTTGTTAAATTAAAACCGATTGACAGAAATTATGGATTTAAGAGAACTTTACCAACAAGTGATTGTGGATCATAACCGTAATCCACGAAACTTCCATAAACTGGATGAACCTTGCCAACAGGCTGAAGGCCACAACCCCTTGTGTGGTGATAAAGTCACTGTTTATGTAAAAGTCGCTGACAACAGTATCCAAGATGTCAGTTTTGAAGGCAACGGCTGTGCCATCTCCGTAGCATCGGCCTCCTTGATGACCGAACACTTGAAAGGCAAAAGCCTGAAAGAGGAAAAGTCATTATTTAATTCTGTACACGATGCCCTGACTGAAAAAGATTCTGACGTAGACCTGATGCAATTTGGCAAATTGGGTGTGTTAGCGAATGTTAAAAATTTTCCCATGCGGGTGAAATGCGCCACCTTGTGTTGGCACACACTTGAAGCCGCATTAAATGAAACACAAAGTGTTACCACTGAATAATATTGAAAGATTAAATTATGATGATGCACCCTTTACAAGGCGAACCCGTGGATCTAAGTCGTGATGTTGACGCGGTAATGGTACCCATGGGCAATATCGTGAATCTCCCGCAAGGCACGAGTGTGAACATCACTCAAAGTCTGGGTGGCAGTTTCACCGTGTACATTGATGGCACCTTATTCCGCATTGCCGGTACCGATGCCGATGCTCTGGGCAAAGAAGTGATCCCGCCGCCTGTGATACCGGAAAATGCCTCGGATGAACTGGTTGAAGAGATTATCTGGTCACAAATGCGGACCGTATTTGACCCAGAAATTCCGGTGAATATTGTCGATTTGGGACTGATATACACCTGTCATGTCACTAAAGATGACGACGGCCAGCGCCTGGTGCATGTCACCATGACCTTAACCGCACCGGGCTGCGGAATGGGGCCATTCATTGCCGATGATGTGAAATACAAAATCGAGATCATCCCGACTGTAAAAGAAGCCAATGTGGAAGTGGTGTTTGATCCGGCCTGGTCAAAAGACATGATGTCGGACGAGGCAAAATTACAAACCGGTATTTATTAATTTATCTTCAGCACAGGAGTTAGCCATGGCCAGTAAATTCAATTCATTCAAGGAATTCTACCCTTACTACCTTTCTGAACATCAGAACTTAGCCTGTCGCCGGTTGCATTTTGTTGGCACTGGCCTGGTGTTGGGCCTGGCTTTGTACTTTACTCTGGCCGGAAAATGGAACTACTGGTGGGCCTTATTGTTATGCGGTTACGGGTTTGCCTGGGTCGGACATTTCTTTTTTGAAAAAAATCGCCCCGCCACCTTTAAAAATCCGTTTTATTCACTGCTCGGTGACTTCGTGATGTTCAAGGACATTGTGATTGGGAAAATAAAACTCTAACCTGTAATAATGAAAATCAATCTGGTCTCATCACCACGTAATCGTTCGACCTTGTTGATGTATGCCTTTGCGCAAAGGGCCGATACCCGGGTTGTGGATGAACCTTATTACGCCCACTATCTGAGCCAAAGCGAGGTGACCCACCCCGGTCACGCCGAGGTTATGGCAGCTCAGGCTAATGACATCCAGTCTGCACACCATGAATTACTCAAAGCCCCGGGTGAGCATCTGTTTATAAAGAACATGGCGCATCATTATCGAGAAGCTGATTTCAAGTATTTACTAGACTTCACCAATATTTTATACATCCGAAACCCGCGCGCTATTATTCGCTCTTACAGTAAAGTCATAAACTCGCCGACCGTTGATGATGTTGGCATTCAACAAGTCGAACGCATTTTTAATTTCCTTAAAACAAACGGGCAAAGAATCCTGGTTCTGGATTCGGATGCGTTGGTTACAAACCCTGAAAAGGTTTTGAGGTCATTATGCCGTGCATTGACAATACCCTTCGACAAGGCAATGCTTTCCTGGGAACCAGGTCCCAAGCCATATGATGGTGTATGGGCCAATTACTGGTATCACAATGTACATAACTCTACCGGCTTTAAACCAAAAGACCATGCCGGGGAAGAATATGCATTACCGCAAACTCTTGAAGCGCTGGCCGTTCGTTGTATGCCGGCTTATGAAACATTAAAACAGCACAGCCTGACCATTGAATAAGGAACCCTCGTGTTACAACATTTTGATCCACGCAATGAACATATAAAAGTATTCATTAAAGACCGCCTGTACCCTCGCAATGAAGCGAAAGTGTCGGTATTTGACAGTGTGGTCCAGGGCGGTGACGCCGTGTGGGAAGGGCTACGCGTTTATCCAGAAGGCATTTTTTGTCTGGACAGGCATTTACAAAGATTACAAGATTCAGCCAAAGCGATTGCAATGGCAGATGTACCGGATAATGATTTTATTATTCAAGCAATTCGCAAAACCCTGAAAGCCAATGGCATGCACAAGGATACGCATATCCGCTTGACCCTCACACGTGGCGAAAAGATCACCTCCGGCATGGACCCGCGACTCAATCAATCCGGTGCATGCCTGATCGTTCTGGCGGAATGGAAGCCTCCGGTGTATGACAATGATTCCGGCATCACCGTTATCACCAGTTCTATTCGCCGCAATAATCCCAATTTCCTGGATTCCAAAATTCACCACAACAACCTTTTGAATAACATCCTGGCAAAAATACAGGCCAATGTGGCCGGTGTGGATTCCGCCATGATGCTGGATGAACACGGCTTCGCGGCCGAACTCAATGGCACGAACGTGTTTCTGGTGAAAAACGGTGTTCTTTTCACGCCACACGCCGACGCCTGTCTGCATGGCATCACCCGGGGGTTGATCATCGAACTGGCCTGCACAAATGGAATCGAGGTCATTGAGAAAAATCTGTCCATGACCGAGTTTTATACCGCTGATGAAGTATTTGCGACCGGCACCATGGGTGAACTGACACCAATCGTAATGATCGATGGTCGCGATACACGCGCAGATCAATACAACATGCTTGAATTTCTGCAAAAATCGTTCGCTGGATCTCGACAAGAATATTGCCACAGCATCGAGTAATTCCCGTTAAATATCGATCATACCGGTCATTCCATAATTAAATTGTTCCACATATGGAACAATTGTCATTAGCTGACATTCTCTCACCCGCATCAAATTCCAGTTATTGCCACATTTAACGAAAAAACCTGCTATTTAAGCTAAAATAGAACCAACTTTAAAACTCTAATAAATCCGCCTTAGCACTGTTTGTGTATCAATTTTAAAACAGTCTTGTAGAGCAGATACAAGAGTAGAATAAATTCCGTATGGGCGAATGAATGATTAAACGGACACTAATAACCCTGATAAGTCTGGCCGTATTTGTCCTGGCCATTTACTATGCATTAAATACGAACTTTTATACTTCAGAGCAACTGGACGAAGTGCGTTCGCAAGCCATTCTAAAAGCGCGAGACGGCGATTATGACTACGCTCTTAGACGTCTTGAAGTACTGATCAAGTACGACCAGAATTCCAGAGATGTCTGGTATGACTATTTCACGGTGCTGCAGTGGTCCGGCCAAGACGCTCAAGCACTCGATACCCTGGAACACATTGACCTGGGAAATGCACCGGATTACTTTATTGAAAGCAGTCTTGCTCTGGTTTCAAATTCATCCGCTGAGACCAATATTCAACAACTCTCAAAACTGTTTGATGGCCTACTGAGCAATACTCTTTATCGGGACTCTGGTTATTTGGCCCGGATGCACGCCGCGAGTCTGGAAGCTGAACTTGAGACCGAATTCATTACAAGTCTCGACCAGTTTGACTCACAGCATCCACTCTTACAAAAGATCTGGTTGGACAAAACAGTGGATTTGGCCAGAAGCGGTGATGTAAATTTGGCTCTAGAGCAATTTTCCGGCGAATTCCCTGATCGCAAAAATGATTTGGCCTTTGTTGCGGAATATTTGACAGTACTGAATTGGGCTCGTGATCATGAACAGGTTACTGATCTGGCAACCGACTACGCATTTAACGATTTGCCCGAATATGCACAACTTGCTGTAGCGGATTCTTTTCAGGCCATTGGCGACCTGAATTCCAGTCTGGTTTACTTTACCAGCCTAAATGAGAACTTCCCCAAACCGGAATATATCGGGCGTGTTGATACAACTAATAAATTGATTGCTATTGCGATTCAAAATGAAAATGACCGACAACAGCGATTACTCCAGCAAAAGATCGCCCAACAAAAAAAGGAATTGGCTGAAAAGAAACACAAAATTGCGCTTGCCCGTGAGCGTTGGTTTCAAAATGCAAGCTTTAGTGAAATAAATAAAGAACTGAAAAAATACCCGAATTCACAGAAATATTATGACCGTTGGGAATTACTGGCAAAAGATTTGACACATACAACGGGTACTTCAAAACTCTCGCTTATTGAAAACAACCTGGATGGCCACCCTCAAGATTCCTTGATCTATCAAAATTATGTTACTCAATTGAGTTGGGATGAGCAGTATCAAAAAGCAATTGATGTGTTTAATCAATTGCCAAATGATATTGAAGGAAAAGCGTATTTTTATGAAGCGGTTGCTGTAGCAGCAAGGCACACCGATAATCCTCAATTGGCATTAATGCTGTATACCAAATTGCCCGATGAGTCTTTCACAGATAGCGACATTATTCTGGGCAAGGCTCTTGCCCTGCAAAAACTGAATAATCCGGACTCGGTCATCAGTTTATTACGCGGATTTGATAAAAAGAAATTAAATCTTGACTTGCTCTATAGTCTGGCTGATGCGTACCGTGAGAAAAATGACTGGGGTAACGGCCTGGCAACACTGGAGAGCATATTAAACATCAACCCGTTGGAGCAACGCGCGCTGCAAGGCAAAGCAACGATTCTGATCGATAATAACCTGCCTTTTCAGGCAAATGCCATTTTACAGAAACATCCCGAGATCATTGACCGCGAAACCGAATTGGCTATTCACGCAGCAATGAACACGTATGCGATGCGGGAAGCCGCTGACGATAACAGTTATAGCGAACAACAGTCTGCCATTGAAACTGCCAAAATCATAAACAACAATTATCTGGATGTAATTAACAACGGCGATGCACCGCAAAAGACTCTTATCAACGCCAAGGCAGATAAAACGCTTCTGGATTATTTAAGCAAAGACCATGAAAAAGTTATAACCAGTTATCAAAACAGCGTCGATACAACCCCGGTTTACATTTTGAATGAAGTGGCCAGTTCCTATCTGGCCTTGAAAAAACCTGTTGAAGCATTGCAGATCTCAGAAAAAAAACTTGCGATAAAAAATGATGATTTTTCTTCACTCAGCAATGCGTATTTTGCATCACTTGAATTGAGTGATTTTCATAAGGCGAATGATTTCCTGAAGCGCATGGATAAGTACATACCTAAATGGATCTACTCGGCTGATGGCGAACGCAGTATCGAGAACCCACGCCGGGAAAGTGTGGAATTAATGCTGGCAATGCATCAAGCCTATATAAATAACCTGCCTGCGGCTCAATTAAGTCTTGAAAAGCTCGTGGCAATAGCGCCCGCCAATAATGAATATCGCACTAGCCTGGCAACAATCTACCGCTGGCGTGGTTGGCCCGAACGTGCCCTTGAAGAATTGAACATTGTAGCCAATAGCGATCGCGGTTATTTGCCTCGCGAAGTTGCCGAGAGTCATATCCAGATTGATCAAAATGCACGTCGTGATGCAGCAAAGAAAGTAGCCGAACTTTCAAACACTTACCCGAAAAACGAGGCCGTCATCCAGTTACAGGAAAGATGGCAACTGGAAAATTTACAAAGTGTGTATATTTCTGGTGACTATTCGGATTCAGACGGTTCCAACTTTTCCAGCCAGGATCAGAACCTTTCAATTGAGTGGTTGAGTAAACCCCTGAATCACCATTGGCGCGCACTGGTTTTCAGTGATCTGAAGATGTCACAATTTTCGAATTCTGATGAAACTGTCAGCTATACAGGAACTGGACTAAATTACCGTGACGCCTGGGGCGACTTTACCGCAAAAATTTACAATGTCTCGGGTCTTGATTCACTTGGCCTATCACTGGAAAGCACTGTTGTGCTCAATGATCATTTTGATCTTTCGCTGAAAGCCAGTAGCTTCAGCACAGATACGCCATTGAGAGCGATTATCGATAAGGTTAAATCACGATCATTTGCAGCTGGTCTCGATTATCGTGCCAATGAGCGCAGTCACACTGGCATCTATGCATCTATTGATGACTTCAGTGATAACAATAAACGCACGAATCTTGCATTGAATGCCGGCCAAACCCTGTTTGAAAACGAAAAAAACAAATGGTCTTTGTTTGAATCGCTTTATTGGCAGTCCAATAGTGAAAATACAAACAGGAACTACTTTAATCCGGACAAAATGCTGTCTGCATCCATTGGTTTCGAGTATTCATCCAATATATACAAATATTATGAAAGATCATTCACGCATAGAATTCGTCTGGAAAGCGGTTTTGTAAATCAAGATGACTTTTCCAGCAAACCGGCTTTAGATTTGATGTATTTTCATGACTGGGAATTATCCAGACGCCTGAATTTAAATTATGGCCTTGGTTATCGCAGCACTTATTATGACGGCCTGAAGGAATCGGGACCCAAGATCCATTTTGGATTGGGGTACAAGTTTTGAAAAAGACTATCCTGATCATCGTCTTTGTTATCAGCGTGTTACATAACGCGGGTGCAGCCCTGTTTGCGCAAGAGTACAAACAAGTTGAGTTCACTGCATTTTGCTATCACGATGTTCGCAGTGATGTATTTGGCAAGTTATACCACGACACCAATGCGCTGAATATTCAGCACTTGATCCAGCATTTCCAGTGGCTCAAAGATAAAGGCTACACAGTTGTTTCCAGAGAACATATCCAGCAAGCAAAAAACGGTACGCATGAACTGCCTGATAAAGCTGTACTGCTCACTTTCGATGATGGTTTAATCAGCCTTTATCACAGTATCTTTCCATTACTAATTGCATTTGATTATCCCGCGACCATTGCGATCGTTACAGACTGGATCGAAAATGACACTATAAACATCGTCTATGGAAACCAGACCAGAACGGCTAAAGATTTTCTGACCTGGGATCAGATCAGTGAAATGTCGGACTCGGGCTTGATTGAGATCGCCTCACACACGCATAACATGCATAAAGGTGTAATTGCCAATCCGCAAAACAACGCCCAGCCCGCAGCAACCAGTCGCATATATCAAAGCGGGTATGAAAGCGACGAAGAGTATGCGTCGCGCATCACAAAAGACTTGCAAACCTCTGCTAATCTAATTGAGCAGCATACCGGCAAAAAGCCAAAATCCATTGTGTGGCCATACGGCATGTACTCTGAACATGCCTGGAAAATTGCACAAGAACTTGGATTCGAATCTTCATTAACTCTGGGTGCTGGTGAAAATGTTTCTATAAACAGTGAACACATTGATCGTCACTTGATTGATAAAAATCCGTCTCTGGCAGAATTCAAATCGTATTTCAGAGTGGATCCGCATAACTTTCCACAACGCGTGATGCACATTGATCTGGACTATGTATACGATGATGACCCTGTTCAACAGGAGAAGAATCTGGGACTGATGCTGGAGCGTGTCAAAAAAATGAGCATTAACACTGTATTTCTTCAGGCCTATGCAGACTCCGACGGCGATGGGAACGCCAACGCATTGTATTTCAAGAATGAGCACTTACCTGTCAAAGCCGATCTGTTCAATCGCGCTGCATGGCAACTGAGAACCCGTACCAGCGTGAACGTATATGCCTGGATGCCGGTCTCGGCCTTTGTTTTCGACGATGCACCGGAAATAAATGAAAAACTGGGAGTAAAGGCCTGGCAAGCAGGCGAGATCATATCATCTGATAATAATTACAAAAGACTTTCAATATTCAATCCGGCCGCCAAAGAAATTATTTATTCAATTTACGACTCATTGTCAAAATACAACACCTTTGCGGGAATTCTGTATCACGACGATGCTTTATTGACAGACTTTGAAGACCTTGGCGATGATGCAATTGGCTATTATCGAAATGCCGGTATTGAATTTGAGAGCATCAACGATCTTATTCACGATCGGGCCATTTCAAATCAATGGGCAAAGGTCAAATCCAGGGCAATTATCGATTTCACAAATGAATTAACGGCAATTATCAGGTCCTATCAACCCGAAATTAAAACCGCGCGAAATATTTATGCACAAGTGATCACAAACCCGGTTTCTGAACACTGGTTTGCACAAAATTTTGAAGCGTTTGTCAGTAATTACGACTATACCGCTGTAATGGCTATGCCCTACATGGAACAAAAAGCCAACCCTGATGCCTGGCTAACCGAGCTGGCCAGACTGGTTAAGCGAAAAAACGTTTCGGTAAATAAAATTATATTTGAATTGCAATCGAAAAACTGGTTAAACGGAGAAAACATCGATAGCCGTATTCTGGCCAGACAAATGAAAATCCTGCAAGCAAACGGAATTGCCAACTACGGTTACTACCCGGACGATTTTATAGGAAACCACCCACATTTTGAAACCATTGCGCCATTAATGTCGCTGGCGACTTACCCGTATTACAAGAGATAAATATGAATAATATCGTGTCTTTTTTACTTGATTTTGCTTACTACTATCCATTGTTTATTGCCTGTGTATGGATGATCGGTGCAGTTTATTATCGTTTGCATTGGGAAACCAGCAAAAGCAAGGACTACCGCATTCCTCCAAAGCTGGAATCTTATCCGGGAGTATCCATCCTTTTGCCATGTTACAACGAAGGTGATCTGGCCGAAGAAACCGTCAGTTTGTTGTATGAACAAACCTATCCGAATTTTGAAATTATTGCAGTTAATGATGGCAGCTCAGACAACACCAAAGAAATACTGGACGCCTTGCAGAACAAGTTCCCGGAGCTAAGGGTAGCGCATCTGGAAAAAAACCACGGCAAAGCCACAGCCTTAAACATGGCCGCGATGATCGCAAAACACGAGATTCTGGTGTGTATTGATGGCGATGCCGTCCTTGACCCCTCAGCTCTGCACTGGCTTGCCAGTCATTTTATCGGTACCTCCTCTGCCCGGGTGGGTGCGGTTACCGGTAACCCGAGAGTCAGAAATCGCTCAACCTTACTCGGTAAGATCCAGGTTGGCGAGTTCTCATCCATAATCGGCTTGATCAAACGCGCGCAACGCATTTATGGTCGCATATTTACGATATCTGGCGTAGTCGCAGCATTTCGCAAATCCGCATTACATCGCATCGGTTACTGGACCACCGACATGATCACAGAAGACATTGACGTGAGTTGGCGCTTACAAATGGATCATTGGGATGTGCGCTATGAACCGAATGCACTGTGTTGGATTTTAATGCCGGAAACATTCAAAGGGCTTTGGCGACAACGCTTGCGCTGGGCTCAGGGCGGTATGGAAGTCTTTAAAAGATATGGCAGCAAATTATTGAACTGGCGCAAGCGACGAATGTGGTTAGTTGCACTGGAATACATTATCAGTATTTGCTGGAGCTACACTGTTGCAGCAATCATTATTCTTTGGGCGCTCGGTCTTTTTATTCCAATCCCCGAACCGTATTACATTTCAACCATCATCCCGGGTTGGAACGGTGTTTTATTGGGTATAACCTGCCTGATGCAATTTGCAGTCAGCCTGGCAATCGACTCACGTTACGAAAAAGGCCTGGGTAAATATTATTACTGGATGATCTGGTACCCGATTGCATACTGGTTATTAAATGTTATAACCACCGTGGTCGGCGTTCCAAAAGCATTACTCCGTGAAGAAGGTAAACAAGCAACTTGGGAAAGCCCGGATAGAGGATTAACCAATGAATGATTTTAATATGATACTGGACCATCCAGACGCTTTAAAAAGACACCATAAAATTACCAGTGCAGGCATTACCCTGGTATTTTGGTTAATGATCATTTATTTATGGCAGCCGCTCATCAGTTTGATCGCCTGGGCTTTTGGTTACAAACTCTTTTATGAACACATGCTGATCCTGGGCGGCCTGGATGGCCTGCTTGAAATACTTTTCTACTATATGATCACCGTGTTGATCTTGGGTGGTGGCCTGATTCTCTGGGCTAGAATAAATAACTATCGCTTTAGAGGAAAGCCTCGCAGAAACGGCGTACCCCCGGTTAAACCGGAATGGGTGGCTGAATATTTTGAGATCGGGGCAGCAGAACAAGCGGTGTGGTCAAACACTAAAAATTTGACCATCTCGATATCTGAAGATAACAGGATTTCTGCTTCAATTTCCAATTAAGCAATGCATTTTACGAAAAACTTGCGCCAGCCTTAGCACTCTGTCACATTAACCGCCAATCCACCTTGCGAGGTTTCTTTGTAAACCGTGGACATGTCCTCTCCTGTCTGGCGCATGGTTTCAATGACCTGGTCGAGAGAGACTTTGTGTGAGCCATCACCTTGCATGGCCATACGCGCCGCCGATACCGCTTTCACTGCAGCCATGGCATTGCGTTCGATGCAGGGGATCTGCACCAATCCGCCAATCGGATCACAGGTCAGGCCTAAATTGTGTTCCATACCGATCTCGGCGGCGTTCTCGATCTGGGCATTGGAACCCTTGAGGGCCGCTACCAGGCCTGCCGCTGCCATAGAACAGGCCACGCCAACTTCGCCCTGACAGCCCATCTCGGCACCCGAGATAGAAGCATTCATTTTATACAGCATACCGATGGCGCCTGCGGTTAGTAAAAAGCGGATCACACCCTGGTCATCACTATTGGCCATGTGGAAACGATAATAATGTAGAACCGATGGAATGATGCCTGCCGCACCATTTGTGGGAGCAGTGACCACACGACCCCCGGCGGCATTTTCTTCATTCACGGCCAAGGCATACACGGTTAACCAGTCCATGGCTTGAAAACCGTCTATGACTTTATTCTGGTTCAGTTTTTTCAGCATATCAGGCGCACGTCTTTTAACACGCAAGCCGCCAGGTAGTTCACCGCTTTGCTGAAAACCACTTTGTACGCAATCTTGCATCACTTGCCAAATGTGCAAAACCTCAGTTTCAACTTCTTGTTGGTCTCTCCAGGCCAATTCATTTTTGATCACCAACTCGGGAATACTCAGGCCATGTTTTTCACACAGCTGCAAAAGCTCTACTGCATTCGCAAAGGGATATGCTATGCGGGACTGCTTGGCCGATTCTTCGGTAACGCCCTTTTTCGGATCTTTGGCAATAAATCCCCCACCAATAGAAAACCAGGTATCTTGAACCAAGACCTCATTATTCGCGTCCATGGCCGTAAAACGCATACCGTTGGGATGCTCGGGAAGAAACTGGTCAGACAAGAACAAAACATTCAATGCCTCATCGAATGGGATGGTCTTCTCTTGCAGTAAGTTTATTTCCCTTTGTTTTCGAATTGTTGCCAATGCCCTCTGAATAGTTTGCACGTCCACTTTATCGGGCTCGAATCCGGAAAAGCCCAATAACAGCGCAGTGTCTGTTCCATGTCCCTTACCGGTTAACGCGAGAGAGCCGTACAATTGCACGGACACACTCTGGATCGTGGAAAAAACCTTACGAATTTTGCAATCCAGTAAAAACTGCCGCGCAGCACGCATGGGGCCTATGGTGTGTGAGCTTGAAGGCCCAATGCCGATCTTGAAAATCTCAAAAATTGATAAAGACATGCTAGGCGTTCAAAGATCAATGAAGCATTTAAAGGGTATTACAGCCACTGATCTTTTTCCTGAATGTCGTGCATTTTGGCAAATTCATCAATGCCTAATTGCATTAACAGGTCAACAGTATCCAGCATAATCCAGCTTTCTCTGATCACATCTCCCGAACGTCGCCACCATTCCATCATGCGTATTTTAACCGGTTTATCGGTTGCCTCTACCCCGAGCAGTTCACCGCTGTGAATGCCTTTTATACATTCCCAGCCACAAGCTCCCATAAACAAGCCATCGGCAAACTGGGTGTGATGGTTATTCAGTTTGCGTTGCGAAAGACCGGTAAAAAGCGGGTTTTGAAATGAATCTTTCAAACCATCTATTCCTCTACTGGCTCCGAATCCAGAGCTAATATAATGTTGAACATTGGGATGAAAATATTCCTTGTGTCGTAATAGATCGATATTTGCCACAGTGGAGTCAAAATGTCTGGTCTCATCCAGCCAGTTAGTGACCAGCTTGCTGGTTTTGCGGGTTTCAGTATGCTCCTGGGCACGTACAACCAGCCCATTATAACTATGTGGCTTTGGCCACCAGCCTTCAACGCCGTAACTCTCTTGTAATGGCCAGAGATTAACCTGACGCATGACATCCAGCAGATCGACCAGAACATACATTTCTTTGATCTTGTTATCCTGCATTTTGACAAACTCACCCACCCGGATGGTTAACAGTTTTCCACTGGCAGGAATACCCAACCAATCTTCCTTGAAGGTTGCCGCGAAATGACCCATTGTGCTGACCCAATGATCGCCTTTGTATACACCGGCACACAATATGTCGTTATAGCGCTCAAAGTCGGGAAATGATCGGCAAAACGGTTTCCAAAAATTAATGTAGACCCCGGCCTGCCCACGAATATCGTTTAATGGATGCGGTCCGTGCCACAAAACGTCTTCATGCAAATAACCTTTTAAAATTTCGGCAACACTGATGTCATCGGCTGCTGAAAGTTTCTGTTGAAAATCCCAGATTATCGCTTTACTTTGCATTAATGCTTCATTTGCCATGCGTTCGCCCTCTTGTCCTTTCCCAATATAGTTATTCAATCAGTCCGTATTTGCAAGGAAAATCGCAGCAATTATCAATTTTTCCTAGGTACTTTGCTCTAGAGAAAGCAAACTGGTGTTACCTCCAACCGCCGCCGTATTGACGGTTAGCGTTTTTTCAGTCGCAAAGCGGTGCAAGTAATGCGGACCACCAGCCTTGGGCCCGGT